>JACPAP010000280.1 GCA_016180765.1 Gemmatimonadota bacterium | reverse complement strand
AGGGAAAAGGTGCACATCGTCGGATCGTCGTTCGACGGATGGGAAGGGATGATCGGCGCGGGAAGTCTCTTCCTCGATCCGCTCGCATAGCCCATCAGCTCTTGATGCTGTTCGATGCCCCGTCCCACGTCACCGGGCTCTTCCGGAAGTACGACTCGTTCGCCATGTGACAGGCCAGCGCGGCATAGTGGCCGAACACCGCGTCTTCGACTACCGGTTTCCGCGAGCGCACCGCCTCGAAGAACGTCCAGAGGTGCGGCCTGACCTCGTCCATGTCGGGCCCGCGGACCGAGA
Source organism: Gemmatimonadota bacterium (assembly GCA_016180765.1). Taxonomy (GTDB): domain Bacteria; phylum Gemmatimonadota; class Gemmatimonadetes; order Gemmatimonadales; family GWC2-71-9; genus JACPAP01. The sequence continues at coordinate 11,918 of JACPAP010000280.1, read as the reverse complement.
TCGTTTCGGGCATGGGCGCCTGGCCCAGCCGGGGATCATTCTCCTCGTGCCACCGGGCGACGTACGCCTCGCGCAGCGCGCGAGGGAAGCTGTTGGCGTAGTAGCTGGGGTACGCATCCTTCCCGCTTTGCGGCGTGTAGGTCAAGTCGGATCCGGTCACTTCCAGAATCCCCTTCGATCCCTGGAACCGATACGTCTCCGGCATCGCCGTGCCCAGGTTGAGGCGCAGGTACACCGGCAGCTCCCCGTAGGAGAAGAGCACCGCGTGCACGTCCGGCATGTTGCGGCCGTCTTTCCATCGTCGGATGCCGCCCACCGACATCGCCTGCGCCGGCGGCTCATTGAGCCCCAGCATGAACATCATGCCGCTCACCAGATGGACCAGCAGATCGCCGGCGACCCCGGTGCCGTATTCCTTCCAGCAGCGCCAGCGGGCGAAGATGTTGGGATCGAACGGCCGCTTGGGGACGCTGCCCTGCCAGGTATCCCAGTCCAGATTGCGAGGTGAGAGGTCCGGTGGAGGCGGGTACTGCCACGCGCCCGTGGGATCGTTCCGTCCCAGCCACCCTTCCACTAACATCAGGTCCCCTAACATTCCGTGCGCGATCATCTCCGTCGCCTTCGCGCAGATCTGGGAGCTGACCCGCTGCGAGCCGATCTGCACGATACGCCCGGTCCGCTTCGCGGCGTCCACCATGGCCACACCGTCAGCCGGGCTGTGCGACATGGGTTTCTCGCAGTAGACGTCTTTGCCGGCAGTGACCGCGTCTACCACGATCTGCTTGTGCCAGTGATCGGGCACCGCCGCGATAATGCAATCGATGGTCCGGTCGTTCAGCAGCTCCTGATACCGGCGGGTCACCGGGAGAGCCGCCCCGGCGATCTCTCGGGCCAAGGCGTGTCGCCCGTCGTACAGGTCACAGGCCGCGGCGCATTCGACCTCCGGCAACGCGATAGACTCGGCCAACAGCCCGGACCCCTGCATGCCGACCCCAATGATGCCAAACCGGACGCGGTCACTGGCCGCACTCGGTCGCGGCGTGGCCTGAAGGGGTTGGGAGCTCAGCACGATCGTCTTCCCCGCCAGCGATGCACCGGCGGCAGCGGCGCCTAACCCCAAGAACTCTCGGCGCGAATACCAGTTCGTCTTCATGGCGTCTCCTATCCGATACGGACCCGCGGGCCAGAGCGCGAACGGCAGGCGTGAACTCTGGGCCGGGAACGAAACGCTATGATCGCGCTCCGGGACGCCAACCGGAAGGGACCCGGACGCTCAGGGCGGGCCGCCCCGGTTGACAGGTTCCTGACAAACGGCGACCTGTCCCCGAGATGGGGCTCGCTGTAGAATTGAAGCTCAGGATCACCATGGTCGACCCGCACTCCTCCCGCGACCGGCGTTCCCGCGTAACGCCGGTCATGCTCCTGCTCCTCGCCACCCTGGGGCTCGCGGGGGTGCTCACCTACCAGGCCGTGGACGCCGCCGCCTCGCACCGCGAAACGGCGGAGCGCGCCCTGCGCGATCACGCCACGTTCGCCGCCTGGGAGTACACTCGGCTGGCCCGCAAGGAGCTGGAGTGGCACTTCTGGAATGTGCTGAAACCGGTGGTCTATTACCACGCACCCGCCGATCCCACCGCGCTGCCCACCGCGCCGCAGCTGGCCGAGTGCCGCGCCACGTTGGCGGAGTGTGATTGTCCCACGGTGAAGTTCTTCTGGGCCTACTTTGCCGTGGACCTCAAGACCGGGAAGACGGTCTGGAGCGGCGAGAAGCCCAAAACAGCGGTCGCGGCCTGGATCGCCGACACGGTGCGTACTCACGCCCAGACCTCGTATGGAGAGCGCTGGGACCTGGCGGCCTTGCTGGGACCGAGCGAGGAACAGCCGGTGGTGCTGTACTCGCTGCGTCGCGACCTCAGGGGGGAGGCGCGTGTAGCTTCGGGCGTGCTGCTGGATCCCGCACTCCTGCCGGAGGCCCTGCGCTGGCCATACGAGAAGGCGGAGCTGTTGCCCAGCGCGCTCACCGGTCACAGCACCAACGACTCTGTGCTCGCGCTCCGCGTGGAGCACCGGGGCACCAACCTCGTCTACAGTGCGGGAGGCTGGTATCCCGCCACGATCGTGGGCGCCGACACGCTGGGCGCGATGTACGCCGGTCTCACCGCGACCGTGGCGCTCAACCCCGCCTTGGCACAACGGCTGGTGATCGGCGGCCTGCCGCGATCCCGCATGCCGCTACTCCTGGGACTGCTCGGCCTCACCGCCGGGCTCGTGGCCGTCACCTTGCGTCAGCTCCGCAAGGAGTACGAGCTGGCACGACTCCGGTCTGACTTTGTCTCCGGCGTCTCGCACGAGTTGAGAACCCCGCTGGCGCAGATTCGCATGTTCACCGAGACGCTGGCCCTGGAGCGGGTGCGCTCGCCGGAGGAAGCCAGGCGCGCCCTGGACATCGTGGTGCGCGAGTCGGAGCGCCTGAGCCATCTGGTGGACAACGTGCTGCAGTTCTCCCGGGCGGAGCGAGGAACCATGCGGCTGGCGCCGGAGCCGGCGCGGCTGGACCTGTTGCTCAAGGACGTGGTGGATGCCTTCCGGCCGCTGGCCCAGGCCCGCCAGGTGACCGTGCGGTTCGCCAGCGAGGCGGGCATTACGGCTACGGTGGATCCGGCGGCGGTGCGGCAGATCGTGCTCAATCTGCTGGACAACGCGGTCAAGTACGGCCCGGCCGGGCAAACGGTGCAGGTGACGCTGGCGCTGGAAAAGGGCGGCGCCGCCATCAGCGTGCAGGACCAGGGGCCCGGGATTCCCAAGGATGCCCGCGATCAGGTGTGGAAGCCCTACTGGCGGCTGCCGCGCGAGCGTGAGTCCGCCGTGGGCGGCAGCGGGATCGGCCTGGCCGTGGTGAAGGAACTGGTGGATGGGCACGGCGGCTCGGTCTCGGTCGGCGACGGCGCCAACAAGGGCGCTCGCTTCACGGTTCGTGTCCCCGGCACGCTGAGGATGGACTTGCCTCCATCTTCTGCCGCTTCTGCCGCCCCTGCCGCTCCTGCCCCTTCATGACTCGAATCCTCGTCGTAGAAGACAACGCCGACCTGGCCTACGGCCTCCGCAACAACCTGGAGATCGAAGGCTACCAGGTGGACGTAGCGGAAGACGGCCCCGAAGGCATGGCCAAAGCGCGCCGTAATCCACCGGATGTCATGATCCTGGACCTGATGTTGCCGGGCGCGGACGGCTTCCGGGTCTTGAAGACGCTGCGCGACGAGGGGGCCGGCTTTCCGGTGCTGATCCTCACCGCGCGCGGTGAAGAGACGGACAAAGTCCGCGGCCTCAAGCTGGGCGCGGACGATTACGTGACCAAGCCGTTCGGCGTGCTGGAGCTGCTCGCCCGGGTTGAGGCGTTGCTGCGGCGGGCGCACCCGGGCGGTAACGGGACGAAAGAGTCGCGGGAAGTTTTCCGCTTTGGTGAGGTCGAGGTGGACACGGCGACCCGCACGGTCACCAAGGCCGGCCGCGAGGTGACCCTCGCCCCCAAGGAGTACGATCTCCTCCTCGCCCTGTTCAAACGACAAGGGGCTGTGGCTTCGCGTATCGATCTCATGACCCAGGTGTGGGGCTACAGCGCGGCCGTATTGTCCCGCACGGTAGACACTCACATCGCCGAGCTCCGGCGAAAGCTGGAGAACGGCTCTCCCGAGCCCAAGCACATCCTCACGGTCCGCAAGATCGGGTACCGGTTGCAGAGCTGAACACGGACCAGCGCGGGGGAGCCCGGTCGAGCCCTCTGAAACGCGCCGCTCGTCCGCGCTCGTTCGTGCTCGCCTGCGCCCGACCGTTCCCTGACATAGCCCCCACACCACCCGCACCCGCCCCTCTCCGGAGCGCAACCACCCCACGGGCGTCAAGTCATACTCTGGTGGGTCCACACACCCTCCGACTCGGGACCAGGGGTACGGACCCATGCGTACGCTCGCGCTGGTTGCCCTCGCCGTGCTGCTCCCTCGCGCCTCGGCGCGTTCCCAGCAAGACTCGCCCGCCGCCACCAACGGCGTCGCTCTTCCGCCCCGCGTGATCGAGGCGGCTCGGCTCGCGGACTCCCGCGTCGAGATCGACGGCCACCTGGACGAACCCGCCTGGAGCGCCGCGCAAGAGGCCACCGACTTCCTCCAGTTCCAGCCCAACCCCGGCGCGCCCGCCAGCCAGCGCACCGTTGCCCGGGTGCTCTACGACGACGGCGGGATCTACGTCGCCGCTCGGCTGTTCGATTCCGATCCCAGCGCGCTGATTGCCCGCCTGGCGCGCCGCGACGAACAGGTCTTCTCCGATTGGTTCTATGTGCTCCTGGACAGCTATCACGACCGCCGCACCGGCTTCGCTTTTGGGGTGAATCCGCGCGGCGTCAAGGTGGACCTCCAGTACTCCGAGGACGTACGGCCGGACGCGGGCTGGGACGCGGTGTGGGACGTGGCGACCGCGGTGGACGCGGAGGGCTGGACCGCGGAGTTCCGGATTCCGTTGTCACAGCTCCGCTTCAGCGCGGGCGCCGCCACCTGGGGCGTCAATTTCCGCCGCCACATCGCCCGGTTGGACGAGATCAGCGACTGGTCGCCGGTGCCGCGAGGCGGAACCGCCTTCGTCTCCGCGGCCGGCGAGCTCACCGGCCTTAGCGATCTCAAGCCCCGCCAGCGCCTCGAGGTCCAACCGTACGTACTGACCGGTGTGCGGCAAGTGCCGGGCGACATCGCGGACCCGTTCTACCGCCCCACCGAGCTCACCGGGACGCTGGGCGCCGACCTCAAGTACGGCGTCACGTCGGACCTCACGCTCTCGCTCACGCTCAACCCCGACTTCGGTCAGGTGGAGGCCGATCCCTCGGTGGTGAATCTTTCCGGCTTCGAGACCTTCTTCCCGGAGCGGCGTCCGTTCTTTCTGGAGGGCGCCGAGATCTTCCGGCCCACGTTCCCCCAGTTCCCCGCGATGTTCCACACGCGGCGTATCGGGCGGCCGCCACAGGGCAGCAGCCCGAACGACGCCGCCTATGCCGAGATGCCGGAAGCCACCACGATCCTGGGTGCCGGCAAACTCACGGGGAAGACCGCGGCGGGCTGGTCCATTGGGGTGTTCGACGCGGTGACCGCGGCCGAGCATTTGCGGTACGTGGATCCACTAGGTCTCCGCGGGTCCGCGCCGGTGGAGCCGCTCACCAACTACGGCGTGCTGCGGGTGGCGCGCGATTACTCCCGCGGCCAGACCATCCTCGGCGCACTCGCCACGACGACGCATCGCGCGCTTCCCGCGACCGGCGAGCTGGATTTCCTTCCAGAAGCGGCGTACGTGGTGGGCGCCGACGGGCTTCGCCGCTTTGGCGGAGGGCGCTACGAGATCGCCGGCTCGCTGTTTGGGAGCCGGGTGCTGGGAAGCGCCGCGGCGATTGATAGGATTCAGCGCAATGCGGTGCACCGGTTACAGCGTCCGGACGCCACGCATCTCGACTATGATCCCACGCGCACCGTCCTCGACGGCTACAACGCCAACCTCAACTTCCAGAAGCGGACCGGCCACTTGCGGCTCTATTCGGAGGTGCGCGCTCGCTCGCCCGGCTTCGAGGCCAACGACCTGGGCTACCTGGGGCGGGCCGACCAGATCTCCTCCAACGCGCGGCTGTGGTACGACCAATTCCGTCCGGGACGCTGGTTCCGGAGCTGGCAGCTGAATGTCTCATCGTGGGGCAACTGGTCGTTCGGCGGCGAGCGGCAATGGACCGGGGTCGCCATGTGGGGTAATGCCCAGCTCAAGAACTTCTGGACCGTCATGGGCGGCACGGACCACAGCTTCGCCCGGCTGGACGTGGACGCGCTGCGCGGGGGCCCGGCGTTGGCGGCCAGCCCGCGCTGGTGGCGTTGGTTCCGCGTGAGCAGCGACCCTCGGAAGGCCGCCACCGTCAACGCCGGTGCGTGGCAGGACGACGAGGTGGGAACCGACGGTGGGAGCCTGGGCGCCGACGCTCAGGTCGAGATGCGTCCCTCAAACCGGCTCAGCGTCTCGCTCGGACCCAGCGTGAGCCGGGACCTGACGCCCGACCAGTTCGTCACCAACCGTACGGCAGGCGGCGAGACGCATTACGTTCGCGCTCGGCTCAACCAGACTACCGCGTCGCTCACGCTGCGCGCGGGATTCACGTTCACTCCCACGCTCTCATTGCAGCTCTATGGGCAGCCGTTCGTGAGCGCCGGCGACTACTCGGAGTTCGGGCGAATCGTTGATCCCGAAGCGGCGACATTGGCCCAACGGCTCGCTCGGTACCACGCGTCGGAACTGACCTTTGACGAGTCGTCGGGGTCCTACCGAGTGGACGGAAACGCCGACGGTGTCGCCGACTTCACGTTCGGCAATCCCGCCTTCACGTTCCGCGAGTTCCGCTCGAATGCCGTGCTGCGCTGGGAGTATCGGCCGGGCTCGACCTTGTTCGTGGTCTGGAGCCAGGGGCGCCAGCTGGCCGACGGCAGCGGCCGGTTCCGGCTCGGCCGGGACGTAGCGGACCTGTTCGGCGCTGAAGGGACCAAGTTGTTCACGGTCAAGCTGAGCTATTGGATTGGCCGCTGACGGGCGGAGGACGCCAAGTCTACTCCGCTCGCAGAGCCTCCATCGGGTCCGCGCGCGTGGCCCGCCATGCAGGAACGAGGCACGCGGCAGCAGCCACCGCGAGCAAGAGCAACATGGTTCGGAAGTACACGGCGGGCTCCAGCGGTGAGATCTGGTACAGCGACGCCCGCAACAGGCGCGTGGCTCCGGCTGACGCCAGAGCGCCAAACAACAGTCCCACCGTCGGGAAGGCCATTCCCTCCTTCACGACCTGCCGCATGACGGCGCCGGGCCGGGCGCCGAGCGCGATGCGGATTCCGAACTCACGAGTCCGATTGGCGACCGTATAGGCGAGCACCGTGAACACTCCACTCCCGGCGAGGAGCAGCGCCGCCACGCCGAACCCGCCGAACAGGATGGCGTCGAACCGATGCCGGGCCCATGATCCGTTCACCACATCCGCCAGCGGCTGCACGTCACGCAAGGATAAGTCCGGATCCACGGTCGCGAGCGCCTTGCGCACGTCCGGCACGACGGCGAGCGGATTCCCCGCCGTGCGCAGAAAGAACATGCGGGACGCGTAGGTGAATTGCGCGTACGACGTGTAGAAGCTGGCGCGATTCGGTTGCTGGTCGAGGGGCTCATAGACCACGTCCGCCACGATGCCGACGATCGCTGCGCTTGAATCGGGACTGTTGAAGCTGCTCCCCCCTCCGAACCAGACCCGTTTGCCCAAAGGATCTTCGTTGGGCCAGAAGCGGCGCGCCGCCGTCTGGCTGATCACGGTGACGCGTGGCGCGCCCGCTACGTCTGCCGACGTTAACGTCCGCCCTCGCACTAGTGGAATTCCCATGACGCGGAAATGGTCGGGCGCCACGTAGTGCCGGAGCACCGGCGGCGCTTGCCCGGGTAGCGGCGACGGGCGGCCCTCGATGTATAGCGTGGATCTCGCGGTGCCGGCGAGCGGAGCCCCGCCATCCACCGTCGCCGAGAGGACGCCCGGCACGGCCCGCACGGCATCGAGCACACGGGTGACGAAGACCGGCGCGGTCTCCGGAGGTACCCGTGCCTCGGAGGGAATCACCCAGAATGTGAGCACTCGGCTGGTGTCCACGCCGATGTCCGTATTGCGCATGCGCTGGAAGCTGTCAATGAGCAGCCCCGCGGCCACCACCAGCAGCATCGCGAGCGCGGCCTCGACGCCGACGATCCCGGCGCGCACCGATGGCCGCCGCAGCGCCAGCGCGCCCGCTTCTCTGCTCCCGCCCATCCCCAAGCCACCGCGCAGCACGCCGCGCGACCCGGCCTTGAGTCCGGCCGCGACGTCCAGCCGGAAGGCCGTCATGGCCGCCGGCGCCGCCACGAGCAGCGCCGTGGCGAGCGCAAGACCGAAGCCGAAGCTCAACTCGGAGAAGCCGAAGGCAGGAGTGTCGAACGCCGCCACGCTTCCATAGAAGTTGCGAGGTGCCCAAACGTTGGCGGGCGGCGCCATGAGCCCGGTCGCTTGCCACGCGAGCGCCACGCCGAGCAGCCCACCGAGGAGCGCCAGGCCGGCTCCGTCGGCGAGCACGTGGGCGAACAGCCGTCTGGGACCGCTTCCGAGCGCAATGCGGACTGCCGATTCGTGCCGCTTGCCGGCCGCCCTTCCCAACAGGAGATTCGCCACGTTGGCGCACGCCAGGAGGCACAACAGCACCACCCCACCCAGGAATACCGTGAGCGACCGGCGCACGGTCGCGTCGCTGCGCGCCTCGTTGATGGACACGGCCGTCGCCGTCACGCGCTCGTCGGGGAATCCGGGATCGCTCGGCAACGCGCGATTGATCGTTGCGCCCAGCACGGCGAGCTCGCTCCGCGCGTCGGTGAGCGTCACGCCGTCACGCAAGCGGCCGACAACACTGATGAAGTTTTGGTTCGTGGTGAGGTAACCCGCGTACGTGAGCCGCGGCCCCATCGGGGCCGGAATCCACAGGTCCGCCTGGCCTGAGAGACCGCGGAATCCCTCGGGCAACACGCCCACCACTGTGAGGATCACGCCGTTCACCCGAATGGTGTGGCCCACCGGCGTCGCCTGGGCGGGCCATCGGCGCCTCACGAAGGACCGGCTGACCAGCGCTACCGGCGCGCCCGCCAGGTCGTCCTCCGGCGGCCCAAACAACCTGCCCTGCACCGGGCCCACGCGGAGAAGCAGAAAGTACGACGCCGAGACGAACTCGCCGCGGACGGTCTCTGCGTCGTCCTGGCCGGCAAGCGTCAGCGTGGCGGGGGTATAGTTTGCGACCTGCTCGAAGCTCTGTTGCTGCTCGCGAAGCACCTGGATGCGGGCGAAGGACCATCGCTCCCGCCGCGTCGGCCCACCCGCGGGGTTGCGGACGATGTACACCATCGCCAGGCGCCGCGCGTCCTCGAACGGCGGCTGCCGAAACAGAGCCGCGTTGACGATGCCGAACGCGGTGGTGAGGGCTCCGATGCCGAGCGCCAGCGTGATGACGACGGCCAACGCGATCCCGCGGACGCGGGTGAGCGAGCGCAGGGCGGCGAGAAGAGACAAAGATCAACCCTCACGTGAACGACTCCTATCGAGTCAGACGCGGGAGCGGTCGCCTTTCTTCCCAGCGGTCCCGTCGGCCGTGCCCAAGCTCGTGGGCCGCAGTGTTCCGGGCAAGCCGGCGAGGAGCGAGTTCTCGCGGCCGAGCAGACGGCGCGCCTGGCGGAGCACACCCGACGCCGCCCCGCGGGCCAGCAGGTGCTTCAGTTCGATCGGTATGAGGACTACTTGGAGTGGAAGCGCCTGGAGGATGTCCGGTGAAGCACTACCAGACCCACCTCGCCGAGGTCTGCTCGCGCTTGAATCGTCACCGGGCGCGATACGTGTTGGTCGGTGCCCAGGCGATGCAGCTGTGGGGGACGACGCGTGCGACGCGCGACATTGACATCCTCATCGAGAAGACCGTGACCGGGCGGCTGCAGGATGCCGCCGATATCGAGGTGCTGGAGGAGATCAAGCGGCTGCGCGGCAAGGGCGCGGGGTCCTAACGTCCGTCGATCATCCCCTAACGACCACCGGACCCGACCACCACCGGTTGGACCCATGCCATCTGGACTTCGCCGGCATGCACCGGATGGTCCACCGGCTGGGATGACCGGACGCGCGCCCGCACGTAGATCTCGTCTCCGGTGAAGGCATACGCAGGGTTGAGTCCTGGCACCTCCGCGAGCACCGTCCCGATGTCCGCGCTATAGCGACGCGTGACCGGGAGCCCGCCGACGTCCGGGACCTCCCGCACCTCCCGGTCGAACCCCGCGCGCGTGCCCACGAACTCCGTCAGGTACGTCACACCCGGCTCGCCCGCGATGCGCAACGCGACCCCCGACTCCGACCACTCGATGTCCGCGAGCACCACACCCGTGGAAGCGTAGAACTCCCCCGCTTCCATCGCGGCGACGATGGCCTCCGGGGCGAGCGCGGTCGCGCGCACCATGACCCAGCCCCGCGCGGGATTGGCCCGCGTGGAGTCCATCAGCTCGTAATGGTGCGCGTCGTCCACCGCGAGGCCGTACACGACGTCCAGTCCGCGCGTCAGGCGGTGCGTGAGCACGATGTCCCAGATGCGCTCCGTGGACGGGTGCAGCGAATCGCCCGCGTTGTGCACCAGGGGATGCCCGTTGTACACCTCGAAGAACCGCTCCCCGTCGAGATCCATGAGATCCTCGGCGGTCACGGCCCAGCCGAAGTTCGGGTGATTCACGTGCGGGAACATCGGCTGCTCCGTCGCCCGCCGCTGCTCGAGCACCGCGGCGATGTTGCGCTGGAGCACGTCGGCCACGCTGGTGCCGCCCTGGGGCGGGATGAATCCGGCGACGTTGGTGGCATTGAGGTGGAGCGGCCGGGACTCGAACCGATCGGTGATTTCCTCGCCCTGGAGCACCAGGAACCGGCCCGGCTCGCCGACCCGGCCGGCGTACTCGTCGAACCGCTTGAGCCGAACCTCGAGCCGGCCCGCCTCGTTCTGCCGCGTCTCGACCCATTCCTCGCCGAACAGCCCGCGGTACTCGGCGAGGGAGGCCTCGCCGTTCGGAATCGCGCCCACCGTGACCCACCGCTCCGTTTGGGCGAGCACGTTGTGATCGGACAGCGCGACGAAGTCGTACCCGCGGTCGCGGTACCCCAGGAGAATCACTTCGGGAAACTGGTCGCCGTCGCTCCAATAGGAGTGCGTGTGGAGGTTTCCTTTATACCACTCTGGGGACGGGCCGCATGCGACGACGCCGAAGGTCACCGCGGCGAGCAGGCAACGGACGAGCCCCGGGACTGAAGCAGGATGGCGGAGGTCGGTCATGCCCCCAAAATATGCCGATTTGGTCAACGATGCCCCGAGCCGTTCACCGCGCGCGCCGTTCGGCGAAGCCAGAGCGCGCGCAGGGCGCGACCACGAAGCCGAGTGGCCCCGTGATGAAAATTCCCAGCAACGCACCGTTGCCGCTCGAGGGGTCCAGGATCATGGGGCCGAAGAATCCGAGGGCAAAACCAATAAACCCGAGCTTGACGCCGCTTCCGAGCACAGTGGTTGGAGGCCTCCCCGCGGTGCGGTGACGACACACGCCGGTGTACCGGGGACGCGGAAGCCGCCTTACGCCTTGGCGGCCGCCTTCCCCCGGTCCCGCCGGCGCCACACCAGGTAGACGGCCCCGAGCACCGCCAGCACCATGAGCGGGCCGGTGGCGAGCATGAAGGTCGTGCGCCGCGAGGTGGCCCGCGCCTCGCGCAGTGACCGATCCTCGTCTCGCAACCTCGCCATGTGCCCCAGCACCTCGGCGTACCCGTACCACCACGCGTAGTCCGGGCTCATGTGGAAAGCGCCCTTGTAGGACTTGAGGTTCGAGAAGAAGAACATGTCGAAGTACTCACGCTCGACTGCGGTGACGTTGTAATACATGCCCGCCGGCCAGTGCTGCGCGACAGTCGTCGGCAACTCGGTCGCGCTGAAGCGTGGGCCGGGGAGCAAGCCTGCGGCGAGCTGCCCGTGGCCCGGCTGGATCAGTCCGTCGGCATAGAGCGCCGAGAGCAGATTCCTGGCCTCCACCACCAGCGCGTCGCCCGACAGTTTGTGGGCGTCCGCCGACTGGAGGTAGTCCCGCGCCTTCACTTCCGAGTGACAGGTCATGCACACCTTGATCATCTCGGCGCGGGCTACCTGGTTCTCCGGGGTCAGCGTGATGTCCTTGAGCTGCCCGCCCGCCGCCTGCACGCCCATCCCCCAGATGATCTTCCGTGTCATGTTGTGGCTCGTGGTCCGGCCGCCCCGGTCGTCCACATAGAGCATGTGGCAATAGGCGCAGGT
>JACPAP010000279.1 GCA_016180765.1 Gemmatimonadota bacterium | reverse complement strand
CGGCAAGGGCACGGTGCAGTGGTATCTGCCGCAGAAGCCCATCGGCGCGAGCGGGACCAATCACACCATCTCGTTCATTGCCGAATACCCCAGCGGCGCGCTCAGCACGGGGAACAACGTCGAGCCCATCGTGCCCAATCGGACGGCGTCGTTCGTGTTCTCCAGCAACACCGGCATCACGGACACGATCGCCGCGCACACGACGGCGCTCGGACTCATCGGCGCGTTCTTCGTGCAGGGGTACGACAAGTTTGGGAACGCCCGGAATACCGCGGCGGTGCTGACGCACACGAATCCGGATATTGGCGAGCTGCGCATCTCGGATTCCGGCAACGACCAGCAGGTAACGGTAGCTGGCTACCTCCCCGGGTCTACCAGCGCCATCGTGACGGAGCATGGCCTTGCCGACACCCTGCCGGTCGTCATCCTCGCCGGCCCCACCATGGTGTTCCGGACCACGGACAACGCGATCCGGATCGGACAGATCACGACGGCGTATTACGACACCACCGTGTATAACGGCACCAAGGCCACTCACTCCCCCGTGTGGACCACGACCCGGGACACCGTGGCCTTCATGCTCACGCCGTTGTCCGGTGGGTGGGCGCCCTTCGCGGCAGCGGCCAACGGCAACCAGGCAGCCAATCCGGTCTCGCTGGTCGGTGGCGACACCGCCAGCATCGCGTCCACCTACGAGGCGGGCTTCCCGGTGTTCAAGACCCGCAGCGGCACCATGGGTGACGTGATCTTTATCTCGGATAGCGCCGGTAACGATGAATCCAACGTCTACATCGTGAATCGGTCCAACAACGCCATCACCAAGGTCACGGCCAACAACAACCCGTACGTGTTGTACCGGGGGTTGGCACTCAAGCCCGACGAGAGCAAGGTGCTGGTTGCGACCTACCCACTCACGGACGCCACGCCCGCCGACGGGGACAGCTCGGTGGCGTCGAACGTGTTCGAGATCGATCTGACGACGGGGAACGCGACCCAGATCACCCAGAACACGGATACCCAATTCGTGACCGGGATCGACTACCATTACGCCGCCTACTCGCCGGACGGGAGCAGGATGTACATCGATCGTTCCAGCTTTACGGGCCGGCACCTCCTGGTGTACGAGGGCGGGGCGTACCGGGAGTTCGACGTGGGCGGGGCACAGAGGTACCAGCCCACGTTCAACCCCGGCGATGCGGCGACCATCGCGTACCGGGACGGCAGCACCATCTTCTTCCGGAGGGTGACGGACCCGCAGAGCGCGGAGGTGACGACGAGTCGCAACAACATCAGTTACTTCTCGTGGTCCAGGCGGTAACCCTAGGGTCGGCAGCCGGGGGCGGCTTCCTCCGCCCCCGGATGCCTGACACCGGTGTGAGGAGGATGGCATGAAAACCTTGGTGAGCGCCCTCGCGTTGTTGGCGGGGCTCGCTGCCGTGGCGACGGCCCAGGTGCTTCCGGGGATGCCCCAACCCGCGCCCTTGGAGACGAAGCTCGGCTTGCGGGCCTACGTCGGCGCGTTCGCGCCCGTGCTGCCGCTCGTGGCTGCGCCCGCGGACTACATCTACGCCAGCGTCGAGTTGGAATCCGGAAGCGCGGTGGGGTTCGAGTTCGATTACGCGCTGGGCGGCTCGCTTCGCGCCTACCTTGGGATCGCTCACGCGCGGTCCCGGGTCAACCACAGCAGCTTGATGGTGATTCAAGGGCCCTTCCGTGATGAGTCCCCGGTGGGGCTGTTCGCCCCGACGCTGGGCCTGATCATCGCGCCCCGGCTCGGTTCGCACGACGTTCGGCCTACCCTGCGGCTGGGGGGCGGCGTCAAGTTCTATGATTTCGATCTGGTCGAGGTGACGGGCGGGGTCCAGGACCCGACCGCCGACCTTGGCGTCGGGCTGATGGCGGGGACCCACCCGGTGGCATTCACCGCGGAGGCCCGCTGGCTGCTCAGCCAGTTCGACCCGGCGTACCTCCCGGTGAGGGTGATCGGGGCCAAGAAACAGCTCCAGGACGACTTAGTCTTCCAGCTGGGTCTGCGCTTCGGTTGGTGCGCCGCGACCGGAGGAAGCCCCGCAGCATCAGTGGGTCGCAGACGCCGGTTCCCGGCGGGTAGGGCGGGGGGGCCCGGAACTAAGACGGACCTCCCCCGTCTCCTGCTGTTCGATCTGGATCCGCGGACGCGGGCGTTGTTGCATCGCCACCTCGCCGCCGGGGGGTTCAGCGTGTTCGAAGCCGAGACCGTGGAACAGGCTCGCCGCTTGCTCGCCGCTACGGGCGCCGAGGTGGTCGTCACTGGAGCCTCGGTGCTGATTCATCGGGCTTGAACCGCTAGTCTCGCCGCACGCCAGCCGCCGCTTCGGGGGCGTCTTCCGGTAGCGCCCCTGCCGCTTCCGCCGTCTCCGCCGCTACTTTTGCCCCATGCACACCGCCACCCGCACGCACGGCTTTACCGAGTCCGTCATCCGCGGTATGACCCGCCTGGCCGTCGAGCACGGCGCGATCAACCTGGCGCAGGGGTTTCCCAACTTCGCGGCGCCGGAGATCGTGAAGGAAGCCGCCATCAAGGCCATTCGGGACGACGTCAACCAGTACGCCATCACCTGGGGCGCCAGGCGGCTCCGCCATGCGCTGGCCGGGAAGTACCGCGAGTGGTACGGCATGGAGGTGGACCCGGAGACCGAAATCACCGTCACCTGCGGTGCCACCGAGGCTATGGCGTCGGCTCTGATGGCGATCGTGGACCCGGGTGACGAAGTCGTCGTCTTCGAGCCCTACTACGAGAATTACGGGCCGGACGCGATCCTCTGCGGGGCCAGGCCGGTGTACGTGCCCATGCCCATTGCGGCGGAGCTGGACCTGGACCGCGTGGCGAAGGCCTGCTCCGCGCGCACCCGCGCGATCATTCTCAACACGCCCAACAATCCCACGGGGCGCGTGCTGTCGCGTCGCGAGCTGGAGGCCATCGCGGAGCTGTGCCGCCGCCACGACGCCTACGCCGTGACGGACGAGATCTACGAGCACATCTACTACGAGGGTGAGCACCTTCCCATCGCCACGCTCCCCGGCATGCGGGAGCGGACCATCACCATCAGCGGGGCCTCCAAGACGTTCAGCATCACGGGTTGGCGGGTCGGGACCATCGTCGCGGCGCCTGAGGTGACGGACGCCATCCGCAAGGTGCACGATTTTCTCACGGTGGGCGCGCCGGCCCCGCTCCAGGAGGGTGTCGCGGCCGCGCTCGAGACGCTGGGCCCGGACTACTACACCGGGCTGGCCCGGGACTACCGGCAACGGCGGGACGTACTCTGCGGCGGGCTGCTGGAGGCCGGCTTCCGCTGCACGCCGCCCCAGGGCGCCTACTATGTGCTGGCCGACTTCTCGGAGCTCAGCGATCTGCCCGACGACGAGTTCTCCGCCTGACTCACCCGCGAGATCGGGGTCGCCCCGGTCCCCGGATCCAGCTTCTACAGTCGCGCTGAGCTGGGTCGCAGCGTGGTGCGGTTCGCCTTCTGTAAGACGGACGACCTGCTGCGGGAGGCGGTGACCCGCCTCGCGGCGGTTCGCAAGGAAACCGGGCGGTCGGCGAGGAGCGCGGCACCACGATGACCCTCCCCGCGCGTCACCGTCCCTCACCGTCCCCCACCGTCTCCCCCTGATGCGCCAACGCTTCGGCCTGGGCTACGACTCCCACACCTTCGGCGCCCAGCGCCCCCTGGTGCTCGGCGGGGTGACCATACCCCATGACAGCGGCCTCGCCGGACACTCGGACGGCGACGCGGTGGCGCACGCCCTGTGCGACGCCCTGTTGGGCGCCGCGGCGATGGGCGACATCGGTCGCCTGTTTCCGGATACCGACGCACGCTGGAAAGATGCCAATTCCATGCAGCTTCTGGCGGAGGTCAAGCGGCGGATCGTCGCAGCCAGCTACGTCATCGTCAACGTGGACGTTACCGTGGTGACCGAGGCGCCCAAGCTCGCCCCTCACGCGGAGGCCATGCGGGCCAACCTCGCCGCGGTACTGGGGCTTCCCGCCGGCGCCGTGTCGGTCAAGGCCAAGACCAACGAGCAGATGGACGACGTCGGCGCCGGGAAGGGTCTGCAGGTGTTCGCCATCGCGTCCCTCGGGGGCGCGTGATCTGCTCCAGGACCTGATCCAGTGGCTCGTGGCGCTGCCGCCCGCCGCCGTGTATACCGTGATCGGCGCGCTGGCGGCGGCGGAGAATGTGTTTCCGCCGGTCCCGGCCGACACGGCCGTGGCGTTGGGGGCGTTCCTCTCGGCCGGCGGCCGGATCTCCGCGACCGCCGTCTTCCTGATCACCTGGGTCGCCAATGTCGCCACCGCGACGTCCGTCTACCTGGCGGGCCGCACCGTGGGCCGGTCGTTCTTCAGGGGCCGCTTGGGCCGGCGACTGATGCACCCGCGGCGGCTCGCCCGGCTGGAGGACCTGTATCGGCACTACGGCAGCTGGGGCATTTTCTTCAGCCGGTTTATCCCGGGTGTGCGCGGCGTAGTTCCCCCGTTCGCCGGGATAGCTCATCTGACATTCTGGCGCGCCGTGCCGCCCATGGCGTTGGCCTCGGGCATCTGGTACGGTGCGCTGACGTTCGCCGCGGCGACCGTGGTGACGCAGCTCGACGACCTCGTTAGGTTCGTGGGGCACTTCAACCGCCTGGCGCTACTGGTGGGCCTGGTGAGCGTTGGCGTCATCACCGGTTTGGTCTGGCGTCGGCGCCGCGCTCGCCTGCGCGCGTCCGCGTCCACCCGGGTGCGCCCGGACGGGGCGGAAGAGGAGGATCGGTGATCGACCTCGACCGGGCGTTCTGGATCGAAGCGTTCGGAGACCATCTGAGCCTCGAGGCGGGCAACAGCCCGAACACGGTGGAGGGCTACCTGCGCGACGTCCACCGCCTGGCCCAGTATGCCGCGAGCAAAGGGATCCCGGGTCCCGCGGCGCTCACCACCCAAGGGCTGCGCGATTTCGTCTACCAGCTCAAGGACCTGGGGCTCGCGCCGTCGTCTATTCGCCGCCAGATCTCAGGCATAAGGACCTACTATCGCTTCCTGGTGGGCGAGGGGCACGTGGCCCGCGATCCCAGCACCAGCGTCGAACTCCCCAAGATGTGGCGGCGGCTTCCCGAGGTCCTGACCGTGGCGGAGATCGAATCCCTCCTCGCCGCGCCCACGCCCGACGAGCCGCTGGGCTGGCGGGACCGCGCGCTGCTGGAGGTGGCCTACGGCACCGGCGTACGCGTGTCCGAGCTGGTGGGCCTGGGCACGGCGGATGTCTGGTTTGACGAAGCGCTCATCCGGGTGCTGGGAAAGGGCTCCAAGGAGCGCCTGGTGCCCATCGGCCGCCGGGCGCTCGGCGCCGCCGCGCTCTACGGTCGCGAGATCCGCCCGCAGTTGGACAAGGGGAAGACCAACGGGCGGTTCTTCCTCAACCCCCGCGGCAAACCGCTGTCCCGGGTGGGCGCGTGGGGCATCATCAAGCGCTCCGCCGCGCGAGCCGGCATCAAGAAGCGCGTGACCCCGCACACCCTCCGTCACAGCTTCGCCACGCACTTGCTCGAGGGCGGCGCCGACTTGCGAGCGGTGCAGGAGATGCTCGGCCACGCGGACCTGTCCACTACCCAGATCTACACCCACGTGGATCGGGACTACCTGCGGAGTGTGCATAAGAGCTTCCATCCCCGGGCCTGACGGCCGTGAGAAGTGAGATGTGAGACGTGCGACGTTCGCGAGAGCACCTTCACGTCTCACTTCTCACGTCTCACCTCTCACAGTAGGTTCCGTTTCATGATCTTGGTCTTAGACAACTACGACTCCTTCACCTACAACCTGGTCCAATACCTGGGCGAGTTGGGTACCGACCCCATGGTGCGCCGCAACGACCAGGTGTCGGTGGACCAGGTGGTGGACCTGCACCCGGCAGCCGTGGTCATCTCCCCCGGGCCCGGCGTGCCATCGGCGGCCGGCATCAGCGTCCCGCTGGTCCAGGCCCTAACCGGGAAGGTGCCCATTTTGGGTGTCTGCCTTGGGCACCAAGCGATCGGCGAAGCCTTCGGCGGCAAGGTTGTCCGCGCCGACCGCATCATGCACGGCAAGACGTCACCCATTGAGCACACCGGAAGCGGCCTCTTCGCCGGCCTGCCCAGCCCCTTTCCCGCCATGAGGTATCACTCCCTGGTGGTCGATCCCACGACCCTGCCACGAGAGCTCGAGATCACGGCGTGGTCGGCCGACCGGCCGGCGGGCAACGAGATCATGGGCCTGGAGCATCGGTCCCACCCCGTCTTTGGGGTGCAGTTTCACCCCGAGTCGGTTGGGACGGACGTGGGACCGATGCTCCTGTCCAACTTCGTTTCCTTGATTCCCAGGGAGCCGGCGGCTCCCAGGGAGGCGACCAGCACACTCCGGCAGGGGCGGCTAACAGATTGAGAGTGAAGGGGTTGCACATTATCCCGGTGTTGCTGTTCCGCCACGGCACGACTTTTGACAGGGGCGAGGCGCCGTATTAACTTCGGCCGTGCACGTTCTTTGCGTAGTCCCCGCCCGAATCGGTTCCAGTCGCCTGGCACAAAAGCCCCTACGTCTCATCGCTGGCGAGCCCCTGATCGAGCGCGAGGCGGTGTTGGGCGCGCTCGAGCGGGTGACGCGGCGGGGGGATGATATCGGGACCGCAGCGGGTCCGCTGGGGCCCGGCGCGCTCGGGGACCCCAACCGGGTCAAGGTCGTGGTGGACGGCCGGGGGCGGGCGCTGGCCTTCTTTCGGACGCCTCAGGCACCTGGGTGCGCTCGGCGCGACGCGATCTTCCAGCATCTGGGCGTGTATGCCTATCGGGCCCATACGCTCCGACGCTGGGTGGCTCTGCCACCCACGGCTGAGGAGCGCGACGACCGGCTGGAGCAGCTGCGCCCCCTGGGGTACGGCATGATCGTGGGGGTGGCCGTGCAGCAGGTGCCCGTGGCGCCGGGGGTGGACACCGAGGCGGACATCCAGGAGATCGAGAGGTGGCTGGCGGCATGAGCACCAAGTACGTCTTCATCACCGGCGGTGTGGTCTCGAGCCTCGGGAAGGGCATCACCTCGGCCTCGCTGGGGCGGCTGCTGGTGGAGCGCGGCCTCAAGGTGACCATCCTCAAGTTCGATCCCTACATCAACGTCGATCCCGGCACCATGTCGCCGTTCCAGCACGGCGAGGTGTACGTGACCGACGACGGAGCCGAGACCGACCTCGACCTGGGGCACTACGAGCGGTTCATTGACCGGTCGTTGTCCCAGATGAACAACGTGACCACCGGCCGGGTGTATCAATCGGTGATCACCAAAGAGCGCCGGGGCGAGTACTTGGGCAGCACGGTGCAGGTGATTCCCCACATCACCGACGAGATCAAGGCGGCGATCAAGCGGCTGGCGCCCGACCACGACGTGGTGATCACGGAGGTGGGCGGCACCGTCGGTGACATCGAGTCCCTGCCGTTCCTCGAGGCGATCCGCCAGTTCCGCCAGGAAGTGGGCCGCGACCACACGCTCTTCATCCACGTAACCCTGGTGCCGTACGTGGCCGCGAGCGGCGAGCTCAAGACCAAACCCACTCAGCATTCGGTGCGGGAGCTCATGGAGATCGGGATCCAGCCGGATGTCCTGGTGTGCCGCACGGAGCGGGAGCTCTCGGAGCCCATCAAGCGAAAGATCGCCCTGTTCTGCAACGTGGATTTCGGCTGCGTCATCGAGAACCGGGACGTGCCCTCCATCTACCAGGTGCCGTTGTTGCTGCACGAGCAAGGGTTGGACCGCGAAGTGTGCCACCGGCTCCAGCTCGACCTGAAGGAGCCGGATCTGCGGCCCTGGGCCGCCATGGTGCAGCGCGTCCTGGAACCCAGCCAGCGCGTGCATGTCGCGATCGTGGGCAAGTACACCGACCTCACCGACTCGTACACCTCGATTCGCGAGGCGCTGGTGCACGGCGGGATCGCGAACGACGCCGGCGTGGACCTCACCTGGGTGGCCAGCGACGAGTTCACCGACCAGCGCGCCGCGGGCCGCCTGCTCGAAGGCTACGACGGGCTGCTGGTGCCGGGCGGGTTCGGGATCCGCGGGGTGGAGGGCATGGTCGAAGCCATCCGCTGGGCCCGGGAGAATCGGCTGCCGTTCTTCGGGATCTGCCTGGGGATGCAGACGGCGATCATCGAGTTCGGCCGCAACGTCTGCCAGTTGCCCGAAACCAACTCCAGCGAGTTCGCCGCCGACTGCGAGAACCCGGTGATCTCGCTGATGAGCTCCCAGCGCGACGTGGAGAACCTGGGCGGCACCATGCGGCTGGGCGCCTATCCCTGCCGGCTGCGGCCCGGCTCGCGCGTGGCGCAGATCTACGGGACCGACCAGGTGAGCGAGCGGCACCGCCACCGCTACGAGGTGAACAACAGCTACCGCGATCTCCTGGCCGAGTACGGGCTGCGCTGCACCGGCCTCTCGCCGGACGGGTCGCTGGTCGAGATGGTCGAGCTGCCCGAGCACCGGTGGTTCGTGGGGTGCCAGTTCCACCCGGAGCTGCGGTCGCGACCGACGCGTCCGCATCCCCTCTTCGCGAGCTTCATCAAGGCCTCGCTGGAACACCAGCGAGCCGCACGGCACGCGGCCGCGCTCGCGGATACGCACGCGTGACATGACCGCGCTGTGGGCACCGGGCCCGGTGCTGGTCGCCGGCCCGTGTGTGGTGGAATCGGACGACGCCAACCTTCGCGTGGCGAACGTCCTGGCCGAGCTGGGGTGCACGCTCGGCCTTCGCGTCGTGTACAAAGCCAGCTTTGACAAGGCCAACCGCACCAACCCCGATGCCCCCCGCGGGCCCGGCCTGGAGGCCGGACTGGCCGCGCTGGCGCGGGTGCGCGAGATCAGCGGTCTCCCGGTGCTCACCGACGTGCATCTGCCGGCGCAGGTGGATCCCGTGGCGCGGGTGGTGGACGCCGTGCAGGTGCCGGCGTTTCTGTGCCGGCAAACCGACCTTTTAGAGGCGGTGGGACGCGCGGGGAAACCGGTGAACCTCAAGAAGGGGCAGTGGGCATCGCCGGCGGTCATGGCCGCGGCGGTGGAGAAGGTGCGACGCGCGAGCCTGGCTGCGGCCCCTGCGGCCTGTGTGGCCCCAGAAGTCGCCGTGACCGAGCGGGGGACGTTCTTCGGCTATGAGGATCTCGTGGTAGACATGCGGAACTTCGCGCGGATCCGCGCCGCTGCCGCCGTCCCGGTACTGTTCGACGCCACCCACGCCGTGCAGCGCCCCGGGAGGGGGCGACACGGGGCCACCGGCGGGTGCCGGGAGGACGTCCCGGCGCTGCTCCTGGCCGCGGCGGCGGCCGGTGCCGACGGCTTCTTCGTAGAAACCCATCCTGATCCGGTCCGGGCGCCTAGCGACGGAGCGACCATGTGGCCGCTGGCGGATCTGCCGGAGTTGGTGAAGCGCACGCTGGACGTGTGGCACACAGCATGCGAGGTGACGCGGTGACCGCGGGTTCCGGCGAGCAGGGCCACCAGTTCCCCGAGCGCGCGTCGGTGAGGCGCCGGCCTCGGCGAGATCGCGGCCTGGCGCCCGCTCACCACAGCGCGCGAGGGGACCTGGTGGCCTGGCTCGCCAGCGCGCTCCTGATGAGCGTGGCCTGCGGCGGCGTGGACACCCCGCCCACCATGGCGGGCGTGAGCGACTCGGTGGATCAAGTCCTGTATCAGCTGCGGCACAACCTCACGCTGGAGGGCGTGCTCCGGGCCCACCTCGAAGCGGACACGGCGTATTTCTACCAGGTGCCACAGCGCGCCGACCTGGTGGGCGTCACGGTGGTGTTCTACTCGCCTGAGGGACGCCAAACGTCCCGCCTCACCTCCCGGTCGGGCACCTACGACTGGCGGAGCGGCAACATGGAGGCCCGGGGGGACGTCGTGGCGGTCACGCCGGACCGTCGCCGGCTCACCACGTCGCGGCTCCGGTACGATCGCCCCACCGATCAGATCAGCGGCCCCAGCGACTTCGTGTTCGACTCGCCGGAGCGCCATCTGGAGGGCGAGAGCTTCACCGCGGATCCGGAGTTCAAGAACGTGGTGACGACGCGGCCGCGCCGGGGCGTGGTGCGGGAAGGGCAGCGGCGATGACGCAGAGGCCGCAGAGGCCGCAGGGGCCGCAGGAGCCGCAGGGGCGGCAGGCGATCCGCCACCCCGTTTTCCGCCGTCTCTGCGCTCTCTGCGCTCTCTGCGGTTCATCCGTTGTTACGTTAGCGCCGCTCAGGGCCCAGGGCCCCGCCTCCTGCACGATGCAGCTCGACTCCGTAGGCGGCGTGGCGCGGCAAGTCGAAATCGCCCCGGGCATCGTTCATACCTACGCCGGGGGCGGGGTCTGGGCGAGCTGCCGCGGCCGACCCCTCAGCATGCGGGCGGACAGCGCGGCGTGGTACTCCGAGCGCGACAAGGTGGACTTCATCGGCCGGGTGCATTTCCGTGACTCCACCACAACGCTGGCGTCGCGCACCGCCACCTACTTCCCGCGCGACGAGCGCCTCGAGGCGTACGGCGACGTGCGGCTGCTGAATCTGGCGACCGGGTCGCGGCTGGACGGACCGGCCTTGATCTACTGGCGGGAGGCGCCGGGGGTGCGGGACACGGCGGAGATGCTCGCCACCCGTCGCCCGACCGTCCGGTACCGCTCCGCCGGGGACACCGCGGCGGAACCGTACGTCATCGTGGGCCAGCAGGTACGTTTGCGCGGTGCGGATCGGACCTGGGCCGGCGGCAACGTGACCGTGGAGCGGAGCGATTTCGCCTCCCGCGCGGACAGCGCCGAGCTGGACCTCGCTGCCGGCCGAGGCGCCTTCCGGGGCCACGCCGAAGTGCAGGGGCGGGGGGAGAATCAGTACACCTTGGCCGGTCGCACCATCGTCTTTCGGCTCGAGGGGAACAAACTGCGATGGGTCCAGGCCAACGGCGCCGGGGATGCCACCAGCAAGGACTGGCGCCTCCGCGCCGACACGATCGCTTTCGACATCGTGAACGAGCAGATCGAGCGCGGAACTGCGTGGGGAGACTCGTCACGTCCCAATGCGCTCTCCCAACGGCACACGATGCGGGCGGACTCCGTGGCGTTGGATACGCCGGGCCAACGTCTGGAGGAGCTGCGCGGCTACGGCCAGGCGGTGGCGACGGCGGCGCGGGACTCGCTCGACGGGGAGCCGGACTGGGTCGCGGGGGATTCCCTGGTCGCGCGATTCGACAGCACCAGCGCCGGCGAGCGTATCGTCACGAGTCTCGAGGCGCGCGGGCGGGCGCGGGCCTACTACCGCGTGTACGAGGCGGACGGCGTGACGTTGGCCGGCATCAACTACTCGCGGGGCCGGCACATCGTGGCCGCGTTCGACGAACGCGGCGTGCAGCGCGTGCGGGTCGTGGGGGAGGGGGACGGCGTGTATCTCGAGCCGATCCCCAAACGCCCATGACGGACCCGTTGCGCTCGCTGCTGGCGGGTCGTGACCCGTCGCTGTCCCTGGCGCTCGCCGCGCTGTTGGGACGCGCCGGGCCGGACGGGGCGGTGGCCTTTGGCGACCTCGCCGTGGCGTACCGGGAGGACTATCTGGCGTTGCGGCAGCGGGCGTTCGGGGAGTCTCGCCACGAGGGCGGTGTGCTGTCGGTGGACCAGGCGCGTCGGCACCTGGCCCAGTCCGTGCTGCCGCGCCTCGCCACCGACCGTCTGCTGGCGGCGCTGCCCGAGCCGCTGGACGATGCCAGCCTCATCCGCTTTCACCCCGACACCTGGAATGCGCTGGAGCCCGGGCGCGGCCCCGCCCGCCACCAGTTGCTCGAGTTGGCCGTGGAAGCGGTGCAGGCGGCGGAGACGGCGGGATCGCCGGTGCGGGCGGTGGAGGGTGGCCTCCTGGGCGCCCGCGGCCTCACCAAGATCTACCGGCGTCGCCGAGTGGTGGATGAGGTGCACCTCGAGCTGCGCCAGGGCGAGATCGTGGGCCTCCTGGGGCCCAACGGGGCGGGGAAGACCACCACCTTCTACATGATCGTGGGACTGGTTCGACCCGACGCCGGCCGCATCTTCCTCGACGACGAGGACATTTCGGCCCTGCCCATGTACCAGCGGGCCCGCCGGGGCATCGGCTACCTGGCGCAGGAACCGTCCGTCTTCCGCAAGCTCACGGTGCAAGAGAACGTCATGGCGATCCTGGAGACG
>JACPAP010000278.1 GCA_016180765.1 Gemmatimonadota bacterium | reverse complement strand
CGTCTTGGCGCTGGTCGCCGTGGCCGTGGTGTTGCTGGTGCAGTTGCCGGTGAGTCCGGACGACGCGCTGGCGATCGCGGGGGCCACCGGACGGGCGCGGGTATTCGACTTCTCGTTCAACCTGAACGAGACTTACACCTTCTGGTCCGGCGTGATCGGCGGCACCTTCCTGATGCTGTCGTACTTCGGCACCGACCAGAGCCAGGTGCAGCGCTACCTCACCGCCAAGTCGGTGGACCAGGCGCGAAGCTCGCTCCTCATGAGCGCGTACTGGAAGATCCCGCTCCAGGCGCGTTCTGGTTTTCGTGTTCTATCTGTTTCGGGCGCCGCCGCTGCTGTTCAACCCGGCGCACGAGCGTGCCGTGCGGCACGCCGAGCCCGGCGCGATGGCCGCGCTGGAGGCGCGCTACGGCGCGGCGCTGGCGCAGCGTCAGGCGGCGGCGCAGGCCGTGGCCCGGGCACGGGACGGGGACGACGGGTCGGCGGTCACGGTCGCGTTGGACGGGCTCAGGGCGCGCGCGGCGGACGTGGAGACAGTCCGGGGAGAGGCCCTCGCGCTGGCCGCGCGCGTGACCGGCGAGCCGTCACGGGACGTGAACTACGTCATGCCCTCGTTCGTGCTGCGCCATCTTCCCTTGGGGCTCGCCGGGATTTTCATCGCCGCCGTGCTGGCGGCCGCCATGTCCAGCATCGCCGCGGAGCTGAACTCGCTGGCCACGGTGACGGTGATCGACTTCTACCGGCGGTGGGTTCGCCCGGAGGGGAGCGACCGGCACTACCTGCTGGTTTCGAAGGCGGCCACCGGGTTCTGGGGTCTGTTTGCCTGCGTGGTGGCGACCTTTGCCGCGACCCTGGGGTCGCTGATCGAGGTGGTGAACCGCTTCGGGTCCTTCTTCTACGGCTCGATCCTGGGCGGCTTCCTGTTGGCCATGGTCGGGCGGGCACGGCCCGCGGGCGCCTTCGTCGGCCTGATCGCGGGGATGGGGGTGGTGGCGACGGTGAACTTCGGGGCGCCGTCGGTGTCGTTCCTGTGGCACAACGTCATCGGGGCGGTGACGGTGGTCGTCGTGGGCGTTGTTCTCAGCGCCGCCCGGAGGCCTGCCACCTAGAGCAGACGTGCAACGTGGATCGTGCATCGTGCAACGTGCAACGGAGCGGCCCCGAGCCCCACCCGTTGTACGTTGCACGTCGCACGTCAGTTATCGGAGCGTCTCCTGCAAGAACGCGTGCAGCCTCGCCCTGTATGCTTCCCCTCCCACATCGTACGTCTCGTTATGTCCGGCCCCCTGGATGAGCACCAGCTCGCGCGCGTGCCCGGCCTCCGCCACCGCCCGTCCCATGCGCGGCAGGGCGATGGCGTCCTCCGTGCCGTGGAACACGAGCAGCGGAGCGGTGAGCCGGGCAGCCCGCTCGAGGTTGTTCATCGAGAGCCGCACGATGAACGACGGCAGCATCCGGTAGTGCACGCGGGCCATGTCGGCCGCGCTGGAAAACGCTGACTCGAGCGCCACCGCCCGAACCGGCCGGGTAGTCGCCAGGTGCAGCGCGGGGACGGCGCCCACGGAACGCCCGTACACGGCGATGCGCGAGGCGTCCACCTCTGGGCGCGCCGAGAGGTAGGCCCAGGCGGCGTCGGCATCCGCGTACAGGCCCTGCTCCGACGGCGAGCCGCCACTCTCGCCGTAGCCGCGGTAGTCCAGGATCAACAGTGCGATGTCGGGCGGCCGGAGCCATCGCACGATCGGCGCGAGTCCCGTGACGGTCTCCATGTTGCCGTAGAACCAGAGCAAGCCCGGGGCCGGGCGTCGAGGGCGCGGATCCGGGGAGGGCGCGAGGTACCAGCCTCTGAGGCGCACGCCGTCCGCCGTGGTGACGTCCACGATCTCGCCGTCGGGCAGGCCGGCCTGGGCCGGCGGGACCAGGCGCATGCGCGCGCCCGGCAGGGCCATGCGGTTCTGAAAGCGCCACGCCAGGAGCAGCAACGCCCCGTAGGCGATCGCGACGCCGAGCAGAATCCGCAGCAGGGAAACGAGCACGCGGGAAACGTAGCCCTGCGGGGTTCCTTCTCGCACGTTACCGGTTTCCCGCTTCCCGTTTCCCGATTCGGTCACCGCTTGCAGGTCCTCTCAGCCGCCAGCACCCACACGCGCACTTCTGCCGCTGTGGGGCGTCGGCCCAGCGCCGAGTGGACGTCGTGAATCCGCCGCCAGAGGTCCGGCGGACTGGATGAAGCCAGCTCGCAGACCGACCGTACCCCGGCCCGGGCGAGCTCGCGGGTATGCGCGGAGCCGATGCCACGCAGGGTCATCAGTCGCGCCGACTCCACGATCGCTGCGGCCGCCTCCGTGGAGACCCCGAGTCGCACCGCCGCGACCGCGGGGGTGAGGCGGGCCAGCTGCCAGGGTGAGGTGAGCCGCGGCGCGGTGGGCAGCTCGATGACCGGCACCGTGGAGCTGATGGTCCAGCGCTCCATAGCGGCAAGGGTGACGAGGCTGAAGGTGATCGCCAATGCGATGGCTAGCGCCGGCGAGCGCAGGCGGGCCCGGGCGAGCTCGTCCGCGCTCGTCTGCGCTCGCCCGTGCTCGCCCACGACCGGCACCGCCAGCGCTGACACGGCGAGCGCGTGGTACATCGCCCACGCCTCGAGCGCGAAGAACGGAAATCCCACGAACCCCAGCGGCGGCATCTCGAACCACTTCAGGTGCTCCAGCAACGGCACCGTGTAAATCCACTTGCCGCGCGCGACGAAGTTGTAGCCTTCCCAGATCGCTCCGATCAGGAGCCCGCTGAGCACCAGTCGGCCCACGCGTCCCCACTCGCCGCGTTCCAGGTCCGCGATGAGCGAGAGATCGGGCCGGC
The DNA here is from genome assembly GCA_016180765.1 of Gemmatimonadota bacterium. Taxonomy (GTDB): domain Bacteria; phylum Gemmatimonadota; class Gemmatimonadetes; order Gemmatimonadales; family GWC2-71-9; genus JACPAP01. The sequence continues at coordinate 10,708 of JACPAP010000278.1, read as the reverse complement.
GGCGGTACACGATGGGGTCGGCGATCAGGAACGCGGCGCCCCAGGTCAGCGGATAGAGCCATCGCGGAAACAGCAGCACCGCCGCGAGCGCGATCCCGCCCGCCCAGGTCAGATGCCGAAGATCCCGGACGCCCGGAGACAGGGGTCGCGTGGGCCAGCGCCGGCCCACGCCCATCGCGCCCCAGAAGCGCTCCGCCAGCACCACGGCCGGCACCACGGTCGCGAACGAGAGCAGTATGCCTGCCCACCGCTCGACCGGGCCCCGAGGCAGGTACACGTAGTACCAGTTGGCCAACCGGAGATTGACGGCTTCGAAGCAGAGCCAGATGGGCGCCGACCACCCGAAGAGCGAGATCGCGAGTCGCCCGTCGGCGAGCAGAGCCCTACGCCGGTTGAACCGGCACCCGATCGCGTCGAGCAGGAAGAGCGTGGGATACCAGGCGAAGACGTAGAACCAGGTGGGCACCGGCTCCACGTCGAGCAGCAGCAGCACCCAGGCAATAAGAAGGGCGATGGTCGGGACCACGAGCCACATGGGGAGAAGGTCACCACGCCTCCCGCGGAACGAAAGGGAGGCCGTGGGGCTGGCGCGCTTGCTTGTATTGCGCGGGTATCTTTGATTGCTCCCATGACCTTCGTGCCCGCGCCGAGCCGGACCGACGCGCCCGCCGCGACTACCCGGTCCGCCGCCATCTCGTGCCGCGGCCTGGTCAAGCGCTACGGCACGGTCGTCGCCGTGGACGGGCTCGACCTCGAGATCCGGGCCGGCGAATGCTTCGGGCTCCTGGGACCGAACGGGGCCGGCAAGACCACCACCATCGAGATCCTCCAGGGGCTGCTCGCGCCGGACGCCGGCGAGGTGCGGGTGCTGGGTCTCACCTGGAAGCACCACGAGGACGAGCTGCGCCAGCGCATGGGCAGCCAGCTCCAGGAGACCAAGCTGGCCGAGAAGCTCACGGTGAAGGAGACGCTGACGCTGTTCCGCAGCTTCTATCGGCGGGGTGCCTCACCGGACGACGTGATGGACGTGGTGCAGTTGACGGAGAAACAGAACGCCTGGGTGAGCAAGCTCTCCGGCGGCCAACGGCAGCGCCTGGCGGTGGCCTGCGCGCTGGTGTGCCAGCCGGACATGCTGTTTCTCGACGAGCCCACGACCGGCTTGGATCCCCAGTCCCGGCGGCAGCTCTGGGAGGTGGTGCTGCGCTTCCGCGGGGGCGGCGGGACCATTTTGTTGACGACCCACTACATGGAAGAAGCCGAGCGGCTGTGCGATCGCGTGGCCGTGATGGACCATGGGCGGGTGATCGCGTTGGGGACGCCCCGCCAGTTGATCGCGTCGCTCGGCGCCGAGCACGTGGTGGAGTTCGCGCTGGCGGATGGGGCGCTTCTGGATGACCCGGTTCTGCGAGCCCTCCCCGGCGTGGCGGCGGTGCGACGCGATGACGGGAAGACCCGGCTCACCGTGGCACGGGTGCACGAGACCGTCCCGGCGCTGTTGCACCTCCTGAGCACCCGAGGTGCGGCCCTGAGCGAGCTCACGACCCATCACGCCACCCTCGAGGACGTGTTCCTGGCCCTGACCGGGAGGCACCTGCGCGATGGCTGACCGGCCCCATCCGATCGTCCAGCTCACCCTGTGGCGGGTCCGGGACTTCACGCGCGAGCCGGAAGCGCTCTTCTGGGTCTTTGCGTTTCCCATCGTGCTGGCCTTCGCGCTCGGCCTGGCGTTCAAGGACCGGGGCGCCCAGGTGGTGCGGATTGGCGTCGAGGCCGGGGTGGGCGCCGATGTCCTGGCGCAGACGCTGGACGCGGCCCCGAGGGTGGAAGCGCGGGTGTTCGACGCGGCGGAGGCGGGGAACCGGCACCGCGCGGGGCGCGTGGCGCTGGTAGTGGTGCCGGGCGACCCGGTGGTGTTCCGCTACGACTCCACCCGGCAGGAAAGCGTGATGGCCCGGCTCATCGTGGACGACGTGCTGCAGGCCGCGAGCGGCCGGCGGGACGTGCGCGCCGTCAGGGACGAGCGCCTCACCGAGCCGGGCGCCCGCTACATCGACTTCCTCATCCCGGGCCTGCTGGGGATGAACATCATGGGCACCGGGATGTGGGGCGTGGGCTTCGGGATCGTGAAGTCCCGCAACCAGAAGCTGCTCAAGCGGCTGCTGGCCTCGCCCATGAAGCGGCGCGACTTCATGCTGTCGCACATGCTGGCCCGGCTGGTGTTCCTGGCCCTCGAGGTGGCCTCGTTGCTGATCTTCGGCTACCTGGTGTTCGGCGTGCCGTTTCGGGGCTCCCTGGCCGCGGTGGCGGTCGTCGTGGTGGTGGGCGCGCTGAGCTTCTCGGGACTGGGCCTGCTGGTGGCGAGCCGGGCGCGGACCGTGGAAGGCGTCTCCGGTCTCATGAACCTGGTGATGGTTCCCATGTGGATCGGCTCCGGCGTGTTCTTCGCCTACTCGAACTTCCCCGAGCCGATGCAGCCGTTCCTGCGCGCCTTGCCGCTCACCGAGCTGAACGACGCGCTGCGCGCGGTCATCATCGACGGGTCGTCGCTGGCACACGTGGGCGGGCTGATCGCCGCCCTGGGCGCGTGGGCCGTGGTGACATTCGGCGTCGCCTTGAGGATCTTCCGGTGGCAGTGACTCAGGCGTGAGGAGCAACCCATGGTTGGCCTGAAGCTCAGCGCCGGCGCGCAGCTCAAGATAGATGTCCTGACCCAGGCGCGGCGCAAGTTCGACCGGCTCCACGCGCTGGTGGAGCAATACGCCGGCACCAGCAAGGGTGAGGATTCGTTCCTGAGCCCCATCTCGCGCACCGCCACCGAGGTCGGCCGGCTGTTCATGCAGAACGGCTACGGCATCATGGCGGATCACTCGAACCAGATCGGCATGCTGGCCAAACGGGGCGTGGGGAAGCAGACCAAGCTCAGGGCCTTCCGGGAACTGATGGTCTCGGTGCGCGCGGCCCTGGATCACGCCGAGAAGATGATCATCGAAGAGGAAAAGGCGGCTCACAGCGCGCCGCCGGATGGGTAGCCTCGGCGTCATTCACCGCAGAGTGCGCAGAGGGCGCGGAGAACGCAGAGGCTTTCGATCGGATCAGGGTGAAAAACCACCCAGCCCTTGATCTGCGCCCTCTGCGTTCTCTGCGATCTCTGCGGTGAGAGTTCTACGGCGTGATGAGGTCCCCGACAGCACGGACGACTTCGTGGCCGTGCGTCAGCGGCAGCGCATGCGCCGCCCCGGGCACCACGCGGAGCTCGGCGCGGGGGAGCCGGCGCGCCAGGTCGCGGGCGACCTCAACAGGAAAGAAGCTGTCCCGTGGCCCGTGGAGCACGATCGTGGGCACGGTGATCGCGGGCAAGCGATCCCGGACGTCGAAGCCTTGCATCGCGAAGCGATACGAGCGCCGCGCCCGCCAGTCGGTGTTGCGCCACCCGGCGAGTCCCATGGCGAGGTCCGAGCGTACGCCGAGGCGGCGGAAATCCACCTCGGTGACCCGCCCGTTCGGCGCGGTGAGGCGCGCGATCGCCTGGGTCAGCCCGCGCTGATTCCACAGCCACATGAGCGTGCCCACCGGTACCCGCACCGCCCACCGCTCACCCCCGAAGAGGCGGAGTCGCACCGCGTCGTACATGGGCCCTGCGCTGGTTCCCAGCAGCACCAGGCCGTCGATCCGGGCCAGCGGATCGCCCGGCCGGTCCGCCTGCCAGGCGAGCGCCAGGAAGCCCCCGAAACTGTGGGCCACGGCGACGCGGCGAGCGGCCCCCGACCAGGCGGGATGGCGTTGCAGCTGCTCCCTCAGACGCTCCACGTAGAACCCCATCCGCTTCGTCGCCAGCTCCGCCGACCAGCCCGTGGGACTTACCACCAGCCTGGTAAAGTCCATGGTTACGGCGCGCATCCCGAAATCCGGGAATACGCTCGCGTTGAGGGTCATGCCGGGAAGCAACAGAACCACGTCGTCGGTCACGGGAGGCTCGTGCCGTTCCAACTGGTGGCTGCTTGCGTCACGCGTGCCGGGCCGGCGGCGTGGGAACGGCACTCGCCGCGGGACGGTGCGTCGGTAGTTTATAGCGCATATGGTGGATCAGGCAGGGAGTGGAAACAAGTGCCCCAGCTGCGGCGCCGCCTTCGGGCCCGACGCCCGATTCTGCGCGCAGTGCGGCAGCAAGCTCGCGCCCGAGGCCCGGTGGGACGCTCCCGTCCCGGAGCGGCTGGCGCGCGCGCTGGGATCGGACTACAGCGTGGTCGGCGAGCTGGGCCGCGGGGGATTCGCCGTGGTGTATTCGGTGCGGGACTTGCGGCTCTCCCGCTACCTCGCGGTCAAGGTGATGCGCCCGGATCTGGTGGCGTCGCCGCAAGCACTGGAGCGGTTTCGCCGCGAGGCGCGGATCGCGGCCGGCCTGGATCACCCCAACATCCTGCCGGTGAGCTTTGCCGGCGAGGCGGCCGGGTTGGTGTACTACGCCATGCCCCGGGTGCGCGGGCAGACGCTGCGCGAGCGGCTGCGCCAGGACGGCCCGCTCCCGGCGGACGAGGCGCTCCGCATTTTTGCGGCGGTGGGGCGTGGACTCCAGTACGCTCACGAGCAGGGCGTGGTGCACCGCGACGTGAAGCCGGCCAACATCATGCTGGAGCACACCGGCAAGGTGCTGGTGCTCGACTTTGGGATCGCCAAGGCGCTGTCGGCGGACGGCGGCAACCTCTCCATCAGCGGCGCCGTGATCGGCTCGGCCGAATACATGAGCCCGGAACAGGCCCACGGCTCGCGGGATATCGACCGCCGGACCGATATCTACGGCCTGGGCGTCGTGGGGTACGAGATGCTGGCGGGACAGACCCCCTTCGCGGGCGGCGACCCGCAGGACGTCATCAAGCGCCAGGCATCCCAGCCGCCGCCGGACGTGCGCGGGCGGCGCCCCGACGCGCCCCCGCCCTTTGCGCAAGCCATCACGCGGTGCTTGGCGCGGGATCGCGACGCGCGGTGGAGCAACGCGGAAGAGGCGGTCCGCGCGGCGATGGGCTAGAGTGGGGCAGGAGTGCACGGCCGAGGCACTAACGCGCCCTCTGGGACCCGCGGACGCTCTCATCGCCCCTGGTGGCTAGCCGAACCACTCCCGGTAGAGCTCGGGCCGCCGGTCCCGCCAGAACAGCCGGCGCGCCGTGGAGGTCTCGCAGCACCTGAAGTCGATGTCCGCCACCACCAGGTCGTCCGCCAGCTTCTTCCCCCGCGCCATCACCTGGCCCTCCGGGTCCACCACGAACGACTCTCCCGCGAAGGTGAGCTTCTCTTCCGCGCCGACGCGATTGCAGAGCGCCACGTAGTAGCCGTTCTGGAAGGCGGCAGTCCGGACCTCCGCCTCGTAGAGACCTTCCGGCCACTCGTCCACCGCACCCGCCTGGGGGATCGCCACCAGTTGGGCCCCCGCCAGGGCCAGCGCCCGCATGTATTCCGGATAATGGCGGTCGTAGCAGATGGCGGCGCCCACCCGCCCTACGCGGGTGGCGTACACCGGCGCTCCGCGGTCGCCCGGGGCGTAGTAGGCCCGCTCATGGAAACAGGCGTAGTCCGTGATATGCAGCATGCGCGTGACGCCCAGCAGCGAGCCGTCGGCGTCGAACACCGGGGAGCTGTCGTAACAGCGGCCGGACGCATCCACCTCGTAGGTGTTGAATACGGTGACCATCCCGAGTGCCTTGGCCTTGGCGGCGACTGCCGTCGTGGTAGGCCCGGGGATCGTCTCGGCGAGCGACGCCGCTTCCAGGAAGCGCTGGTGCTGGGGGAAGAACCGGTGGACCGCCAACTCGGCGAAGACCACCAGCTCTGCGCCGAGGTCGCGGGCCTGGTCCATGGCGCGGAGGGCCCGCTTGAGGTTGTCCGAACGGTCGGGCGAACAATGTTGCTGGGCGAGGGCGATGCGCACGGCGGCCACACCCGGCTTCAGAAAACCGTCCGTTTCTGGACCGTCTGCTTGGTGGCGAGGCTGAACTTATTCTCGACCGGCTTCCCGTCGCCGATCCGCGCCGCAACGTACTCCCCCAGCGCAGGCCCGTGTTTGAAGCCATGGCCCGAGCCGCCGCCCACCAGCCAGACGTTGGGCAACTCCGGGTGCCGATCGATCAGGAAGTCACCGTTCGACGTGTTCTCGTACTGGCACACCTCGGACGCTACGATCGGCGCGTCCCTGAGCGCGGGGAACCGACGGCTGACGAATTCGCGGACGCGCGCCATCGTCTCGGCGGTCGGGACCCGCTCGAGCGAGTCCGGATCGACGGCTGGGCCATGCTGGTCGAGGGCGGCCTTGAAACCGCGGCCCTTGAAGTCCGGGATGCCGTAGATCTGTTCCGCGAAGTCCACCCAGACGGGCAGGGCCGCCGAATGGAAGCGATCGTCGCCTGCGGGCACGCCGAAGTAGAAGACCTCCTGCCGCGTCGGGAAGATCCGCTCGCCGAGGAGGTTGGGAAACAGCTTAGGGAGCCAGGGGCCGCACGCGAACACGAATGTCTTGGCGGAGACGGTCTTGCCGGAGCGGGTCACGACGGCGGTCAGCCCCCCTGTGCCCGCCGGCGGCAGGACGCTCTCCTGCATATAGACGGCGCCGCCGGCCACGGCCAGGTTGGCGACGGTCTGGACCACGTGGAACGCCGCCAGGAATCCGCTTTCCGGCTCGTGGATAGCCCAGGTGATGGGGCCGAAGTCGACCTGCGGCCAGCGCTGTTCGAGCTGGGAGCGGTCGAGGCGCTCGTGGCTCACGCCGAGCCGCCCGAGGGTCTCGAGCGTCTTCGTTGTCAGCGGATCCTGCTCGCGCGCCATCCAGAGCACACCGGACCGCTGGAACTGCCCGGCCTGCGCCGAGCGCCGAAGCAGCGTCTTCCACTGCTCCAGCGAGCGCATCGACCAGCGGGTGTAGATTTCCTGGTCGCCGTAGCCCATGCGGATCACCCGGCTCTGCCCGCCCGAGCTCCCGCGGGCGTTGCCGGCCCCATAGGCGTCGATCAGCGCGACCCGACGACCGGCGCGCTGCAGGTGGTAGGCCGTCCAGGAGCCGAAGACGCCAGCTCCCACGACCGCGACGTCGAACTCGCTGCCCGTGGCTGCGGCCGGGGCCTGGCCGCGGGCGAGCCTCGGCCCGAGCACCGCGCTCAACACCCCGGCTGCCGCCGTCCGAACGAATCGACGGCGCGTCGTCTTCATTCGCTCACCGGCACTCAGTAATTGAACCGGAGCGTCACCCCCACGGTCCGCGGCTGGTTGGTCAAATAGCCCACGCGCGCGCGTTTCCCCCGCTCCCGGTCGAGGCCGAGGAAGGCCCGCTCGTCGATCAAGTTGTTGCCGAAGACCGCAATCTCCCAATTCTCGCGAATCAGGCCGACGCGCAGGTTGACCAGGTTGTACGCCGGCAGCTCGGGATCGAACGTGAACCTGGACTGCGTCAGCGGCCCGCCGATGGTGTTCGGGGCGAACGAGTTCAGGTCCACCGTGCCGTACCCGGAAGCCAAGTCGTCAATGAGGGTGTAGCGCGAGCCCTTGTACTGATCGCTGACGCTGATGAAGGCCCGTGTCCCCGGGGTAACGTCCCAACCGTATGTCGCAGCAGCGGTCCCCTGGAACTGCGGCACGGTGGGCAAGCGGTTGCCTTCCTCGATGCCGGGCAACACATTCCCGGCCCCGTCGGTCAGCGTCGAGCGCAGCTTGGAGTCGGTGTAGCTGGCCGAGACAGAAAAGTCGAGGTTGTCGTTCGCGCTGGCCGTAATCTCCGCCTCCACGCCCGCGCTCCGAGCCTTCGGCACGTTGAGGATCAACCTGGACGAGCACGACCCTGCCGTCACGGTCAGCTGGAGGTCGCGGATGTCCATGTAGAAGCCCGACAGGTTGATGGACGCGCGACCGCCGGCGAGTCGAGACTTGACCCCCGCTTCGTAGTTCCACGCTTTTTCATCCTTCCACGACGGAAGGTTGCTGAACGTGGCCAGGTCCTCGGGGGTGCAGAGCGGCACGTTGAGGGGGTCGTTGATTCCGCCAAGCCGGAACCCCTGCGAGGCCTGGGCGTTCAGGGTCACCGCGTCGGATACCTTGAAGCTGGCGATGAAGCGCGGCGCCACGCCATCGGCCTTTGTGTCGCCAGGTTGCTGCACCAGCGACGTACCGTTGTTGTCGTTCCCGAAGATGCCATCGAAGATCTGATCGCGCTCCTCGTCGAAGTTGTAGTAGCGCACGCCGGCGGTGAGCTCGAGCTGCGGACCCACAGACAGGGTCGCTTCGCCGAAGGCGGCGTATTGCTTCAGGTCGTAGGAAAGGTCTGACCAGAACAGGTGATCCACGGGCGCGCGCAGTCCCTTGGTGAAGCCAACGGGAGCCCCGAGGATGGGTGCCGCGAGCGCGTCAAACCCAGCCACGTAGAGGTCCTGGGCGTAGTCACGCTTGTTGGAGCTGTAGAAACCGCCCACCACCCACCGGAGGTCGCCCTGCGCGCCCGACAGACGCAGCTCCTGGGTCCACACCTTGGACCGGGTGGAATCGTCGAGCGGCCCGTCGATCGTGTAGATGTTCTCCGGCAGACCGATGCTCCCGCCCGTAATACTGCCCGTGAGGGCGGTCGCATCGCGTACCACCAGGATGTTGCGGTAGGTGTAGGAGGTGATCGAGGTCAGGTGCACGGGTCCAAAGTAGTATCGCAGGTTCAGGTCCCCGATCAGGAAGTCATCGGTGAACGGCTCCTCCATCTGGGTGAACAGCTGCCGCTCGCCCAGGGTCACCTTGGGTCGCGTGGTGGTGTAGGGATTGGCCAGGATGTTGAACGCGTCGATGCGATTCCAGCCGTCCGCCTTCACGCGCTGGAACACCACGCGCGGCGTGACGCTGAAGCGCTCGGTGGGGGCAAGCCGGATCGCGGCCCGGACGCCGGTCCGGTTGCTGCTGTTCACGTTCTCGTTGACCTTGAGATTGGGCTGCACCGCGTCCATCCACCCGCCCAGCGCGTTGCTATAGCCCACCACCCGGAACGCCGCCTTGTTACCCAGCGGCACATTGAAGCCGAGCTTGGCGCTATTGCCCGGAGCTCCCCCGTCAATCCAGTTGACCCCCACCTCCCCGAAGGTTCTGCTCACCCCCAGCTCGGGTTGGTTGCTGATGTACCGCACCGTCCCGGACAGCGAGCCCGAGCCGAACAGGGTGCCCTGGGGACCCCGCAGCACTTCCACGCGGGATATGTCGAACAGATCGAGGTCCGGCGTAAACAACGACAGGGACACCGGCGCATCGTCCAGGTAGGCGCCCACCTCTTCCTTGACGCCAGGCTGGTCCCGGGCGATCTGGCCGGAGGAGGCTCCGCGCATGGCGATCTGGCTCTGGCCGGGACCCAGGTTCTGCACGCTGAACCCGGCCACGTTGGCCGCGATGGCCTCGATATTGTCCGCCCCGCGAAGGCGCAGGACCTCCTCGGTGGGGGCGGCAATCGAGAAGGGCACGGCGGCCAGCGCCTGCTCACGGAGCATGGCCGTGACGGTGATCTCTTCGAGCACCAGGGGCTGCAGCGTGAGGTCCACTGTGACCGTCGCCCCCGCCGGGACCTGAACGTCTCTCTGGGACACCCGCTGCTGGCCCGGCAGCGACGCGACGACGGTGTAGGCGGCCGGGGCTAGGCCAGCCCCGTGGCCTGGTTGGTGACGGTGACGGTGGCTCCTCGCACCGCGTCGCCGCGGGCGTCTCGCACCGCACCCGTGATCCGACCCCCTGTGACTTGCGCGTGCGCCGGAACGCCGTACAGAACGGCGGCCAACGCGGCGAACGACAGGAACCGCGCGCCAGGGAAGACCATAAGAGTCTCCTCGTCGAAAGGTTGGTCCGCTGTGCGACCGGTAGGTACGTCGATAGGCAGATACCGCTTGCTCAATGGCTTGTCAAGGCGCAGGCTCCGGTCCACATGACCCGGCACCCAGCGCCCGCCACCCACCTCCTCATTGCCCTACGATCTGATCCTTCAACCCGGCGACCGCTGAGAGCAGCTCCTCCCGCTCCTTCGCCGGCACGCGGAACAGCTCGAGGGTCGCCACCAGGTGCCCCACCGCCCTGGTCCAGTCCTGCTCGTTGATTTCCAACCCCGTGTGGGCCGTCTTCATGTCCTTGCCCACGTACACGCAGGGGCCACCGGTCGCCTCGCACAGCTGGTCCACCAGCATCTGGCGGACCCGCTGCTTCTCCCCGGTCTGAAGGTCTCGGAAGAACGGTTCGATTTGGGGATCCTGGAGCATCCGCCCCAGGAAGTCGTCCACCATAGCTGCCAGCGCATCGTAGCCGCCTACACGGTGGTAGAGCGTGCCGGGGGAGCGGGGAAAGACCGCCGGCGCCGCCGCAGGCGTGGGCGCTTGCGCGCCGCAACCCATGAGCAGCATCCGATGCTCGATCTTCCTCAACGCTCGGTTCCCGGCAGCGACGCTCGCAGCGCCGCGAGGGGTCGCGCCCACCACGGCTGCAAACTCCGATAAAGAGCCGCTGCGTATTCGGCCGCGCTGGCGAACCGCTCGCCCGGGGATCGGGCGGCTCCCTTCGTGAGGACGTCCAGCAACGAGTCGGGCACGTCGTCCCGGAACGCCTTGACGTCCGGCACGTGGCCCAGCGTCTGCCGGGCCACGATGGATTCGATCGACCCCCGGCCGAACGGCGGGACCCCGGTCAGCGTAAAGAAGGCCACGGCCGACAGCGCGTAGAGGAG
>JACPAP010000277.1 GCA_016180765.1 Gemmatimonadota bacterium | reverse complement strand
CGGGAGCGGGGGATGGGCGAGCTGACCGGGGTGCGGCAGTCGGGCGGGATCGGGCTCCGGTTCGCCAACCTGGTGACGGACGCCGATCTGGTGGTCGTGGCGCGGCGGGTTGCCCTCGGGATACTGGAGCGCGATCCGGCGCTTGCCTCCGCGCCGCACGAGGCCCTGCGGAAACGGATCGAGCGGCGTTACGAGCGCGGGATCCAGCTGTTCCGGGTGGGGTGACGCGACTTCCGCAGTCCCCCGCGCGTATGGTATGTAGAGGGCTACATGTCCGGACTGACTGGCGGCGGCGGCAGAAGCGGTAGAAGCGGCAGGGGCGGCAGAAGCGGCAGGTCGTTTCGTGCCGCAATCCCCGCCGCTCCTGCCGCCTCTGCCGCCACTGCCGCCCTCACAGTGGCGCTGGCCTTCGCGACGCCGCTCAACGCGCAAGCCGTGCGCGGACAACTCGTGGACCGGGGCAACGGTTTCCCCATCGGCGGCGCCTTCGTCGTGCTGCTCGATCAGGCGGGCGGGGAGGCCGCGCGCGTCCTCACCGGGCCCGATGGCAGGTTCTTCCTGCGGGCGCCCGCCCCGGGGACCTACCGCCTCCAATCCAAGCGCATCGGGTTTCGCGTCTCCGACTCCCCGCCGCTCACCCTGGCGGAAGGTCAGACCATTGGCTTCCGCCTGGTGGTCGAGGCGGTTCCCGCCCGCCTCCCGCCGGTGGTGGTGGAAGGACGCCCGCAGTGCGGCACGCGGGGAGAGGAAGGCACGGCGGTGGCCCGGCTCTGGGAGGAAGCCCGGGAAGCGCTGGCGGCGGTTCACTGGACCGCGGGTCAGCGCGCGTTCCGTTATACGGTGGAGCGTTTCGAGCGGGACTATGCGGCCGCCGGAGGTCGGGTGCTCGAAGAGCGGCGGTCCGCCCGTTCGGGCTATGGGGAGACGCCGTTCAAGAGCGTGCCGGGCGAGGAATTGGTGAGTCGGGGGTACGTCGTGATTGGTCCCCGGGATACGGTGGACTACTACGCTCCGGATGCCGAGGTGCTCCTCGGCGACGATTTCGTCAACACCCACTGCTTCAACGCGCGCGACGGTGGGACCGAGCACCCGGGTCTGGTCGGGTTGGCGTTCGAGCCGGTGCCGCATCGCACGCTGCCGGACGTGGCAGGGGTGCTGTGGATCCACCGAGCCAGTCTGGAGCTGCGGTTCCTCGACTACCAGTATGCCAGGCTCCCCGGGCAGCTTCCGGAGGGGCCGTTGGGCGGCCACGTGGAGTTCATGCGCATGCCGTCCGGCGCCTGGATCGTCAAGCACTGGTGGATTCGCATGGCGCAAATGGGCAGAGTGGTGTACCGGGACACGGGCCGCCCGGCCGACCCCAAGATCATGGGGTTCCGCGAGGTGGGAGGGGAAGTCGTGTCCATCAGCGCCGCCTCGGGTGCCGTGGTCTTCTCGGCAGTGGACGCCATTCTGGAGGGCACCGTGGTGGACTCTTCGCACGGCGGGTTGCCGTTGCCGGAGGCGACGGTCTTCCTCGAGGGCGTCCAGCGGGAGTTCATGGCGGACCAGCGGGGCCAGTTTCAAATCGCGGCGCGACTGGACGGCGAGTACGCCGTCTCGTTCCGCCACCCGAGGCTCGACTCGCTCGGGTTCACGCCGGACGCGGCGCCGGTGCGGCTGACCCGCGGCGAGCGCGCCACCGTGACGCTCGCGGTGCCTCCCGAGCCGACCGTCACCGCACGGCTGTGCCCCGCCGGCCTCGAGGGAGGAGCACGCGTGATCGTCGGCAAGGTGCACCGGCCGGGCGCTCCTGCGTCCGTCCCTGGGGTGGAGGTCCGAGCCGAGTGGCGATCTGTCAGGGGCGAGGCGGGCCGGCTCGCCGCCAGCGCCTTCCAGGCGACCGCCACCACCGATTCGAGCGGCGCTTACGTCTTGTGCGGCATTCCCAGGGACGAGCGGATCACCGTGCGGGCGGTCGGTGGCGCAGGACCGGGGCCCGTCGTCATCCTGGATTTCAGCGAGGCCGGGCTGTGGATCAACGAGAAGCAATACCGGAGCCTGCCGGGCCGGATTTGGAAGCAGGATCTCGAGGTCCCTGGCTGACCTCCGGGCGCGGTATCGGCACACGCTCGCCGGATTAGCGCCGTTCGTGCGCCTGGTCCGCCTTGGCCGCCAACACGAAGTCGCTTTCTGTCAACCCGTCAATCTTGTGGGTCCAGATCGTGAGCCCGACCTTCCCCCACGCCAGGTAGATGTCCGGATGGTGGCCCTCCCGCTCGGCGATGTCGCCCACCGTGTTGGTGAAGGCGAGCGCCTCCTTGAAGTCCTTGAAGGGGTAGTCCTTCTCCAGGTGGTGCTCGTTCACGACCCGCCAGGATCGCCCGAGCTTTTTGGCGAGCGCCTGAAGCTCGGCGCCTTTGAGCGGCGGAACGCCACCGCGGCAGGGGACGCAGGACCTTGCAGCAAGTTCGCTCGACATCTGCCCTACTCCTTGTCACCATGGCTCGGGCTACCACGATCACCCTAACGCCAGGGCGGGAGCGGCGCAAATCGGGTCACCGGCAGGCGGCCGAAGGGACTACGAACCGCGTTGACACTGCAGTTGGCACGACGCTAGCATACCCGCGCCATGCAGGACATCATGCGCATCGGTGATCTCCCGAAGGCGGTAGGGCAGTCCGTCACGGTCCGCGGTTGGGTGATGACCACGCGGTCCAGCGGGAAGATCGGCTTTCTGGTGCTGCGAGACGGCACGGGCTACCTCCAAGCGGTGCTGCCAAAGGCCGAGTTGCCCGAGTCGGTCTGGGAGTCGTTCAAGCAGCTCACGCAAGAAGCCTCCGTCGCGGTGACCGGCGCGGCCCGAGCGGACGCGCGCGCACCCGGAGGCGTGGAGCTGACGTTGACCGGACTCGAGCTGCTGGGCCCATCGCTGGATTTCCCCATCACGCCCAAGGAACACGGCACCACCTTCCTGTTCGAGCACCGACACCTGTGGCTCAGGAGCCGACGCCAGGTGGCCGTCATGCGCGTGCGGCACGAAGCCATCCAGGCGATGCGCGACTTCTTCTACCAGCGCGGGTTCGTGCTGGTGGACACGCCGCTGCTCACGGGCGCGATTGGCGAGTCCGCCGGCAACCTGTTCGAGACCGACTACTTCGACCTGGGCAAGGCGTACCTGGCCCAGACCGGCCAGCTCTATCTCGAGGCGGCGGCCGCCGCCCTGGGGAAGGTGTACTGCTTCGGCCCCACGTTCCGGGCCGAGAAGTCGAAGACCCGCCGGCATCTGACGGAGTTCTGGATGGTGGAGCCGGAGGTGGCGTGGTACGACTCCCAGGACAACATGCGGCTCCAAGAAGACTTCGTGAGCCATGTCGTGGGGCGCTGTCTGGACCGGCGGAAGGAGGATCTCAAGGAGCTGGAGCGCGACACCGCGCCCTTGGAGCGGGTAACGCCGCCGTTCCATCGCATCTCCTACACCGATGCGTTGAAGAAGCTCGAGGGGCTAGGCGCGAGCGTCGAGTGGGGCAAGGACATCGGCGGCGATGAAGAGACCATGCTGGCCAACTCGTTCGAGAAGCCGGTGCTGGTCTACAATTACCCCAAAAAGGCCAAGGCCTTCTACATGAAGGAAAACCCGGCCGACCCGCGCACCGTGTTGAACAACGATTGTCTGGCGCCGGAGGGGTACGGCGAGATCATCGGGGGCAGCCAGCGCGAGGACGATCACGACCGGCTACTGGCACGGATCCGGCAGGAACGCTTGCCGGAAGACGCGTACGGCTGGTACTTGGACCTCCGGAAGTACGGTACCTTCGTGCACTCGGGGTTTGGGCTGGGCGTCGAGCGCACCGTGGCGTGGATCTGCGGCATGCCCCACGTGCGTGAGGCGATCGCGTTCCCGCGGCAGATGCACCGGCTGCGGCCCTAACGGGGCTGCAGCAGCGGCAGGGGCGGCAGACGCGGCAGGTGGTTCAACCAGGCCCTAGGGCTTTTGATTCCTCCCAGAGCTGGTCCAGTTGGTCCAGGCCGGCATAGCCGATCCGAATCCCGCGTTGCCCTGCCAGGTGCTCCATTTCGCGAAACCGTGCGACGAATCGCTGGTTGGCCTGCTCCAGCGCCGCCCGCGGATCGCAATCGAGCTTCCGAGCCAGATTGACGGCGGCAAACAAGAGATCTCCCAGCTCGTGTTCGACGCGCCCACGATCCGCCGCGTGCCCCGGTTGAGTCTCCTTCTCCAGCTCGGCCAACTCTTCGCGCACTTTCTCCGCCGGGCCCGACGCGTCGGGCCAGTCGAACCCCACGCCCGCCGCCCGTTCCTGGAGCCGGAACGCCATGATGAGAACGGGGAGATTGGGTGGCAGTCCATCCAGTACGCCGGGTCCGTCCGCCCCTCGCTCCGCGACCTTGGTGCGCTCCCAGCTGCCATGGGAGTCGGGGCGGCCTGCTGCCTCTCCAGCCCCCGCGACCCCGCCGGCCCCTGCCGCCTCTGCGGCCCCTTCGGCCGGCGTGGTCCGTGGGGCGGGGAAGAGGTGCGGGTGCCGCCGCCACATCTTCCGCTCCATCGCGCTCACCACATCCTCCACTCCAAAGCGGTTGCTCTCCTCGCCCAGGACAATCTGGAACGCGAGGTGAAGGAGCAGATCGCCCAGCTCGTCACGGATCGCCCCTGGATCGCCCTGTCCCAACGCGTGATCCAACTCCAGGACCTCTTCTACCAGGTAGGGCCGCAACGTTTCCGGGGTCTGCGCCCCATCCCAGGGGCACCGTTTTCTGAGGTCGCGGACCAGCAGGACAGCGCGTCCAAGCGCTGATGGTTCTTGCATTTGCACCTCCGGGCCGGTACAATACCCGGCCGGCCGTGAACGCGTCAACGCAAGCGCACCGGGAGCGTGCCTGGGTTGAAGTCGATCTCTCCCAGCTCGTGCACAATGCGCGGACCGCTCTGGCGTCGGCGCGCGGTGCCAGGCTGCTCCCGATGGTCAAGGCCGACGCGTACGGGCTGGGCGCCGTGCCGGTGGCGCAGGCGCTGGAAGCCCTGGACCCGTGGGGGTTCGGCGTCGCCACGGTTCCGGAAGCCGCCGAGTTACGGGCGGCCGGCATCCGCCGGCCGATCGTCGTTTTTACCCCCGCACGCAGCGAGCTGGAGACCACCTACCGAGCGCATGACCTGCGCGCGGTCGTGGATGATCCGGAGATCGCCGCCCGGTGGACGCTGCCGTTTCATCTCGAGATTGACACCGGGATGGCTCGCGCGGGTATCAGGTGGGATGAACCGGAGCGGCTGGCCGCCGTCACGTCGCCGCAGTTGGAAGGCGCGCTCACCCACTTCCACTCCGCGGACGCGGACGCCGGTGCGGTCTACCAGCAGTGGGCACGCTTCCGCCAGGCGCTCGCGTGCCTGGGCCGGCGACCGGCGCTGGTTCACGCGGCGAACAGTGCGGCGATCTGGCGGCAGGGTGAGCGGCTCGATCTGGTGCGCCCCGGGGTATTCCTCTACGGCGGGCGGGCGGGCGACCACGCGCCGGAGCCCCAACCGGTGGCGGCGGTGCGGGCCCGGGTAGTGAGCACGCGGCGGCTGCGGGCAGGGGACTCGGTGAGCTATGGGGCGGAATGGCGAGCCGGTCGCGACACCGGCATCGCCACCCTCGGGATCGGATACGCCGATGGCATTCCACGTGCGCTGCTCGGGCGCGCCCAGGTTCTCCTCGGCGGGCGCCGCTGTCCCGTGGTGGGTCGCGTGACGATGGACATGCTCATGGTCGAGGCGAAGCACGCCGCGCCGGGCGACGTGGCCACGCTGATCGGTTCAGACGGCACCTCGGCCATCACCCTAGACGAGTTTGCGGGCTGGGCCGGGACGATTTCCTATGAGATCCTCACCGGCCTGGGATCTCGCCTCACGCGGGAGTACCACCATTAATCTCCCGGGCCGTACTCGGGTGGCGTGTTTCACCGCAGCGATCGCGGAGAGCGCGGAGATGAAACCAAAGGTGGTCTCTGCGGTCTCTGCGGTGAAATCAAAGAACGAGGATAACGGATAACATGGATGACCCGCTCACTACCACGGCGCGCGCCGCACGCGGCCACGCCTACGCGCCCTACAGCAAGTTCGCCGTGGGCGCGGCGCTGGAGTCGGATGACGGCCGAGTGTTCGTGGGCGTTAACGTGGAGAACGCATCGTACGGGTTGACCAATTGCGCGGAGCGGGTGGCGGTTGGCGCCGCCGTGGCCGCGGTGGCACGGCGCTTTCGGCGCCTGGTCATCGTGACCGACGCGGTACCCGCCGCTGCGCCGTGCGGCGCGTGCCGTCAGGTGTTGGCCGAGTTCGGAGCCGGGCTGATGGTAGAGTCGGTAGGCCCCAAGGACGCTCGCCGCTGGGTGCTCAAGGACCTCTTGCCGGATCGCTTCGGTCCGGAGGCGCTGGCATGAAGCGCCGTGCCGTCGCGCTGCTGGCCCTTGCCTCCGCGGCCGGGCTGGCCTGCCAGGATATCATCTCGGCACCCGGCGTGTGCCCCGAGCTCTGTCCCCAGGGGGAGATCCGGGTGCGCGACACGGTCCTCACCGGCGTGGAACCGGTCGGGTCCTATAGCGGCTACCTGCTTCCCCACGAGGCGTACCAGGTGCAGGTGGTAGGGCCGGGCGGACCCGCGGAGAGCCGGTCGCTGCTGGTGTTTATCCCGTTCGCCGCCACCTACCCCGGGAGCGATACCACGGTCAAGGACTCCATCCTCCAGACCGACTCGCTCCGGGTCAAGCTCAACATCGTCCGGCGCAACGCCGGCGTCAGCGGGTTGACGCTGGCCCTGCACGAGATTCCGATCACCGTGGACTCGGCCACGACCTTCGGGGACATGACCCCCTACTTCCAGGACAGCACCCTGGTCGCGACGCTGCCGGTCCCGGACTCCCTGGTGAAGGACACCGTGACGGCCACGTTCCCCGCAGCTGCCCTGCGACACTTCGGACCCGACAGCCTCCAGGTCGGCATCGGCGTGCGCATCAGCTCTCCGGACCCGGCGTTCGTGACCCTCGCCTCGGATTCGATCGCGATCGCCGCTCGCATCACGCGGTTCGTCCAGCTGGATTCGTCCACCGGCACCACGCGAGCGACGCGGAGCGATTCCTCCGGGCTCAGGTTCAAGACCTTCGTGGTGGATCCCAGCGGCGTCCCGCCGCCGATGGGTCTCATGGTCGGTGGCACGACCGGCGCGCGCTCGTTCGTCAAACTCAACCTCCCGGGCTCCATTGTGGACTCGACGCTGGTGGTGCGCGCCACGCTGCTGGTGCCGCCGGCGCAGCCCATTTTCGGCGCCCCGGGGGATACGTCCTTGCTGCGCGTCGTGGCGCTCGGCTCCGACTTCGGACCGAAATCCCCCGTGGCCGACACGGCCTACGGGGGCTCCGCGAGGGTGCCGGTGGGCGGCAGCGACACGGTGGCGATCGAGATCACCAACATCCTGCTCTTGTGGCGGGGCAACCCGGCCGTGCCGCGCACCGTGATGCTCCAGGTAGAGCCTGAGGCCGCATCCATCAATATCGTCGAGTTGCCGGCGGCGGGATCCGGCACCCAGGCAGTGGTCCGCGTGACCTACGCGCTGCCCTTCCGCCTGCCGGGACGCTGATCATGCGACGCGCGGCGATGCTGGTGGTCATGGCGCTGGTGGCGCCGGGCTGGGCGGCGGCCCAGAACTCGGTCTACGGGTTGATCGGGATCGGGTTTCCCGGAGAGCCGCTGGCGGTGCGCGCCCGCTCGCTCGGCGGCGGCATTGGGGCGCTCGATCCCACGTCGGCGCTCAACCCCGCGACGGTGGCGGGATTGGGACGGCTGGTGGCGGGCGGCGCCGCGGGAACCACCCTTCGCCGCTACACGGCCGGCGATTCCACGGTCTCCGGGCTTCGCGAGACCCGGTTTCCCTACGGCATGTTCGGTGGGCGGATCCCCAGCACGCCGTTGTCCTTCGCCGTGAGCTTCTCGACCTACGCCGAGCGAACCTACGACGTCACGACCACGGGCACGCAAGTGCTGCGCGGGGACACGCTCGAGGTGACCGATCGGGTCGCGTCCGATGGCGCGGTCACGGACTTCCGGGGCGCGCTGGCGTTTCGGCCCTGGCCGCGCCTGCTCGTCGGCGGGGCGTTCCATCTCCTGGGCGGGTCGAGCCGGTTGACGGTGGGACGCACGTTTTCCAGCTCGGACTACTCACCGTACGTGGAGCGAAGCCAGTTGGTCTTTTCGGGCACCGGGGTTTCGGCCGGAGTGGTGCTGCTCCCGACTGGCGCCATCGAGCTGGCCGCGTCGGCTCGCGTGGACGGCGACCTGGAGACCAAGAGCGGGACTCTCGGCGCGGGCTCCGTCCGCCTGCCTGTGACCCTGAGCGGCGGGGTGCGTCTGACGCCGGTCCCCGGACTCAGCCTCTCGTCAACCGCCGTCCGGCGTTCCTGGTCCAGGGCTCAGCCGGATCTCTTAGCCCCGAGCCGGGCCTTCGACACCTGGGAGATCGGGTCCGGCATCGAGCTGTCGCGCCCGCGGGCGCGGGGCGCCACGCTCCCCATCCGGGTGGGCTATCGGTATCGGCAATTGCCGTTCAGCAACGTGGCGACGCAAGCTACGGAGAGCGTCTTCACCGGCGGCACCGGTGCGGTCCTGGCCGGCGGCCGGGCCAGCCTGGACGCGTCGGTGGAGCGTTTTCACCGCTCGGGCGGCGGGGCTGACGAACGGGGATGGTACTTCTCCCTTGGCGTAATCCTCATCCCGTGATGCGGGTCTATCTCCATACCTTCGGCTGCAAGGCCAACCAGTACGACACCGAGGCCGTGCGGCAGGCGTTGGAGGCGTCGGGTGCGACGCCGGTCGGCGATCCGGCCCTGGCGGACGCGGCCATCGTCAACTCCTGCACCGTCACCCACGTGGCCGAGGCCAAGATGCGGGGGTTGGTGCGGAGGCTGGCGCGCCAACGGCCCGCGCTGCGCACCGTCGTCATGGGCTGCGCGGCGGCCCTGGATGACGGGGCGATCGCGCGACTCCCGGGCGTGGAAGCCGTGGTGGGCGGCGCCGAGCCATCGCGGGTGCTCGCCGCGCTGGGGCTCTCGGCGCCGAACGCCGGGGAGCTGCTGCGCTCCTTCGCGCGCGGCAGCCGCGCCTGGCTCAAGATCCAGGATGGCTGTGACGAACATTGCACCTTCTGCGCGACGACGCTCGCCCGGGGTGCCAACCGCTCCCGCCCCGTCGACGACCTCGTGGCCGAAGCCGGGCTGCTCGCCGAGCAACACGAGGAAATCGTCCTTACGGGGGTCCACATCGGCAGCTACGGTCGGGACGGTGACGGCGGCATGACGCTGGGTCGGCTGGTGGAAGAGCTGGTACGACAGGTGCCCCGGGTGCGTTTTCGGCTTTCGTCGGTCGAAGCGACCGAGGTGGACCCTTCCCTGGCTGAGCTGATGATCGGCGAGCCGCTGCGCCTGGCGCCGCACCTGCATGCGCCGCTCCAGTCGGGGAGCGATCGCCTCCTGAAGCGGATGGGACGTCATTGGTACACCGCCCGAGCCTACCGCGATCGGATCGAGTGGCTGGCGGAGCGGCTGCCACGACTCGGCCTCGGCGCGGATGTGATCGTGGGATTCCCGGGGGAGACGGCCCGCGACCACGCGGCCACGATGGAGCTGGTGTCGGCGCTCCCGTTCACCTACCTCCACGTGTTCCCGTACTCGGAGCGGCCCGGCGCGTCGGCCCGGCGGCTGGGAAGGCCGGTTGACCCGCCGGTGGCCGCCGCGCGCAGCGCCGAGCTGAGAGACCTGGCCGCGTCGCATCGGCAGCGCTACCAGGCGAACCGGGACGGCGGACCGGCGGACGTGGTGCTGATGGCCCGGCAGGCCGCTCGGTTCCAGGGTCTCACGGAGGATTACCTCACCGTCTATCTTCCGGCGGATCGAGCCCGGCCCCCCCGGCTCCCCGCGACGCTGCGCCGGCGGGGCGGGGTGCTGCTGGCCGAGGCCGCCTGAGGATGCCGCGAGTCTACGTCGAAACCTACGGCTGCCAGATGAACGTGGCCGATACCGAGCTGATCCTGGGGCTGCTCGGGCGGGACGGCTACGTGCCGGCGGAGCAGCCGGAGGGCGCGGACGTGATCCTGGTCAACACCTGCGCCGTGCGCGACCACGCGGAGCGGCGAGTGATCGGCCGGGTGGGCGAGCTCAAGCGCTACAAGCGTCCGGGCGACGTCCTGGGTGTGGTGGGGTGCATGGCGCAGCGTCTGGGAACCACGCTGCTGGAGAGCACCCCGCACGTGGACCTGGTGGTCGGGCCGGACGGGTATCGTGGGCTGCCCGAGCTGATCGCGGCCGCCCGGGCCGGTGAGCGGACGGCCGATGTCGCGTTCAAGGGGTGGGAGCACTACGAGGACGTAGACCCGGCGCGCCCGGGATCCGGGCCGTCGGCGTTCGTGACGGTCCAGCGGGGCTGCGATTATCGGTGCACGTTCTGCGTAGTTCCGATGACACGGGGTCCAGAGCGGAGCCGTAAACTGGAAGGCGTCTTGCGAGAGGTGGAGGGGCTCGCGGCCAATGGCGTCACCGAGGTCACGCTGCTGGGGCAGACGGTCAACAGCTACCACGATGGCCGGTTCGACTTCGCCGACCTGCTGCGCGCGGTCGGCGGGGTGGCCGGAGTCCGGCGGGTGCGGTTTACCAGCCCGCACCCCAACGACTTCTCCGATCGGGTCATTGGGGCCATGGCCGAGGTGCCGGCCGTGTGCGAGCACGTGCACCTCCCGGTCCAGAGCGGCTCGTCGCGGGTGCTCCGGCGCATGCTCCGGCGCTACACCCGCGAGCAATACCTGGACTGCGTGGCGCGCCTGCGCCGGGCGGTTCCCGGCATCGCGCTCACCACCGATATCATCGTGGGATTCCCCGGCGAGACCGAAGCCGACTTCGCGGAGACGGAAAGCCTGGTGCGCGAGGTGGGCTTCGACGACGCCTACACGTTCAAGTACTCCCCGCGCGACGGCACCGCGGCGCTCAAGATCCGGGATCACGTGCCGGACGGCGTGGCCGGCGAGCGGTTGGAGCGACTCATCGTCACGGTCCGGGACGTGGCCCGGCGGAGGAACATCAGGCTGGTGGGGAGCACGCACGAGGTGCTGGTGGAAAAGCCGGCGCGCCGCGGCGAGCTGCTCCAGACCAGGACCCGGACCAACAAAGTGGTACTGCTGCAGGGCCCGGCCGAGTGGATCGGATCGTATCGGATGGTGCGTTTCACCGGGACCACGGGTGCGACCTTCACGGCGACCCCGGTTTTGGCGGCGCGGGAGTTGGCGGTCGTGGGGTGAAGAACCTGCTGGAGGATCTGGTCGCTCAGGAATACGAGCGACTCCGGCCACCCGACTTCTGTGGCTGCCCCCAATGTCGGGACGACGTCATCGTGTTCGCCTTGAATCGCCTCCCACCGCGCTATGTGGCCGGGAACGAGGGCCAGGTCATCGCCAACGTGGCGCTGCACCGGGATCAGCCCGTCGCCGACGTCAGCATGGTCCTGGTGGAGGCCTTCCGCCGCGTGGGGTCGGCGCCCCGACCCGGGCACGCCGGAGCAGCTTCCGGCGGTTGAGCTAGGCGGCCATGCGGCCGCCTATCGTTCACGTTACGGTGGCGTACGGGGCCGGCCTCTGGGTCGGCCTCGTTTTTTCGGTACCCCAGCCGCTCGGTTTGGCTACGGCGGCGGCGGCGCTGGCGGCGGGCGGGGTGCTCGGATGGCCCGGGATCGTCGGTGGGGCCGCCGGGGTCGGCGTGTTGACGGGGGCGTTGGCCCAGGTCCGGCGGGAGACAGGGTGCGCCGCGGTGTGGTTACCGGGCCGTCAGGCGGCCACCGTGGCGTTACACGATCGCGCGGGACCGCGTGGCCTGGCCAGTGCCACGGTGGTCGCGGCGCCCGAGGGGTGCGGTGGCGAGCTGCGGCTGCTGGCCCGGTCGGGACAGCTGGTGGCCGGGGCCCGGGCGGTGGTGGTAGGCACCTTCCGGGCGCCGAGCGTGTTGAGGGTGGAGCACGTGCGGGTGCTGGACGGTGCGCGCCAGCCCCGCTACGCGCTCCGGGACCAGCTGGCTCATCGAATTGAGCGCCTCTACGGCGCTCGCGCCCCCTTCGTGGAGGCGCTGGTCCTCGGACGCCGGGACGATCTCGATCCCCGGTGGCGCCAGGTATTCGCCGATGCGGGGCTGGCGCATCTGCTGGCCATTTCGGGCTTGCATGTGGGGATTGTGGCGGGCTGGACCCTCTTGCTCGCGCGCCTTGCGTGCGTGCCTCGTTGGCGCCGCTGGCGACGGCGCTGGCGGTGTGGGCGTATGTCGCGCTGTTGGGGTTCCCGCCGCCGGCCGTGCGAGCCGCCACGTTCATCACGCTGCATGCCGCCGCGACCGCGCGGCAACGCCACCCGCCCCCGGACGCGATCCTCGCGGCGGCGGTGGTGGTGGTGCTCGTGCTCGACCCGCTCGCGGCCACCCAGGTGGGTGCCTGGCTTTCGGTGGCGGCGGCCTGGGGCGTCGGGTTTGCGGTGCGCCAATTGCCCGTGGCGCGCCGGCGGCACCCGGTGGCAAGCCTGATGGCGGCATCCCTCGGCGCCACGCTGGCCACGGCGCCCATCACGGCTTTCGTGTTCGGTACCGTGGCGCCGGTCGGCCTGCTGGCGAACCTCATCGCCGTTCCGTTGACCGGCGTAGCCGTGCCGGGTGCGCTGCTCAGCCTGGCTGGAGGAGGACCGCTGGCGGTGGGCTCAGGTCTGGTGCTCGCCGCGGTTGAACGCACCGCCGAAATCGCTTCGACCTTCCCTGGGGGCCAGGTTCGCGGTCCTCCGGGCGCCGCGTTCGCCGTCCCGTGGGTTCTGGCGCTCGCCGCGGCGATCTGGCTCTGCCGCCGGCGGCCCCACTTGGGCGCGCTGCGCCTGCGTGGCGCCGCCGTGCTCGTCGCCGGGGCGTGGGCCGGCGTCATCATCCCCACGCTGGCCGCGCGGCAGGGCGGGAAGGAACTCCGCCTCCACGTGCTGGACGTCGGCCAGGGGGACGCCATCGTGCTCCGCACTCCCCGCGGCCACTGGGCGGTGGTGGATGGCGGCCCGCGAACCCCCGCCGGCGATGCTGGGCGCAGCGTGGTGCTGCCGTTTCTCCGCCGGCAGGGAGTTCGGTCGCTGGACCTGGTGGTCGCCAGTCACGGCGATGCCGATCACCTGGGCGGGATTCCGGCCTTGACCGGCGTGCTGACGCCGGACCTGGTGGTCGAGCCGGCTCAGCCGTTGGGGACGTCGCTGTATCTCGAATTCCTCAGAGCGGTGGATGAGGTTGGGGCTAGGTGGCGCCCGGGTCGCGCCGGCGATACCGTGACGCTGGATTCAGTGACCCTGGCGGTGCTGCACCCGGCCCAAGCCTGGGTCGAGACCCACCTGGCGGCGAATGAGAACTCGGTGGTCCTGCGGGTCACCTATCGGGCGTTCGACGCGGTGCTGATGGGGGACGCCGGCTTTCCCGCCGAGTCGGCGGTGATCGAGACCATGGCGGGAGCCGAAGTGCTGAAGGTGGGGCACCACGGCTCCGCCGGGGCCACCGGCGATGCCCTCCTGGACCGGGTGCGCCCCGCGGTCGCGGTGATCTCGGTGGGGGAGAATCGTTACGGGCATCCCAGCCCTGAGGTCCTTCGGCGGTTGGCGGCGCGGGGGACCGATGTGTACCGCACCGACCGGGGCGGGACCGTGACGATCCGCACGGACGGGAGCTATTTTGAGGTGGTTCAGCGAGCCTCCGGGTCCTGGTTGGAGGGTGTACGGTGCCAGGTTCAAAGATTGTTACCATCGAAAGCTTCATCATCGAGCAGGAACGCCTGCATCCTGCCGCGACGGGCGAGCTATCCAACCTCCTCTACGACATCGCCCTCGCCGCCAAGATCATCTCGGGGAACGTCCGGCGAGCGGGACTGGTAGACGTCCTGGGCTCCGCCGGGCGCATCAATGTCCAGGGTGAGACGCAGCAGAAGCTGGACGTCCTGGCCAACGAGACCATCAAGCAGGCGTTCGCATGGACGGGCCGGGTGTGCGTGATGGCCTCGGAAGAAGAAGACGGCGCCATCCCCACCCCCCGCGAGTATCACCCGGGCAAGTACGTCTTGTTGTTCGATCCGCTGGATGGCTCGTCCAACATCGACGTGAACGTCTCCATCGGGACCATCTTCTCGATCCACCGGCGGATCACGCCGGAGGGCCCGGGGATCCTGAAGGACCTGTTGCAGCCGGGTCGCAAGCAAGTGACCGCGGGGTACATCATCTACGGATCCAGCACCGTCATGGTGTACACCTCAGGGCGCGGCGTGCATTGCTTCACGCTGGACCCTACGATCGGGGAGTTCCTGCTCCTGAATCCGAGCATCACCACGCCGTCGTGCGGCAAGTATTACTCGGTCAACGAGAGTAATTACCCGCGCTGGACCCCCGGCTACCGCCGTGCGGTGGACACGCTCAAGGGCGTGGACGGGAGGGGCGGCGGCAAGAACGCTCGGTACATTGGCTCCCTGGTGGCGGATTTCCATCGCAACCTGGTGGCTGGGGGCGTCTTCCTCTATCCGGGCGACCAGAAGTCCCCCAAGGGGAAGCTCCGGCTGCTCTACGAGTGCGCCCCCCTGGCGTTCATCGCGGAGCAGGCCGGCGGCGCCGCGTCCGACGGGGTGCGGCCGATTCTGGACATCGAGCCGAGCGCGCTGCATCAGCGCACGCCGCTCGTGATCGGCAGCAGCGAGGACGTGGCCCTGGTGGAGCGCACGCTCAAAGAGGCTGGGGAAGCCGGGTGACCGACGAGCCCCGTTCCGCCCCGGAACGGGACGAGCACCGCACGCCGTCCGGGCTGCCGGTGGCCCCGGTGTGCGGCCCAGGCGACGTGCGCGGCGGCACCGCCGGCGAACATCCGGGAGGGTTTCCCTTCACGCGCGGCATCCATCCCTCCATGTACCGCGGCCGCCTGTGGACCATGCGGCAGTACGCGGGCTTCGGTACGGCGGCGGAAACCAACGCGAGATTCCGGCAGCTGCTGGACGCTGGGCAGTCCGGCCTCTCGGTGGCGTTCGACCTTCCCACCCAGATGGGCTACGACTCGGACGCCAAAGTGGCCGACGGCGAGGTGGGCCGCACCGGCGTGGCCATCGACACGGTGGACGACCTGGCGGCCGTGTTCGCCGGGATCCCGCTGGACCGCGTCTCCACCTCCATGACCATCAACGCCACCGCGGCCATCCTGCTGGCGATGTACGTGGTGGTGGCGGAGGAGCAGGGCGTATCGCGGGAGCAGATCCGCGGCACGGTGCAGAACGACGTGCTCAAGGAGTACATCGCGCGCGGGACGTACATCTTTCCCTTGGAGCCGTCGCTGCGGCTGATCACCGATGCGTTCCGATTCGTGATCGACCAGCGCATGCCGTTCAATCCGATTTCGATCAGCGGCTACCACATGCGCGAGGCGGGTTGCACCGCCGTGCAGGAGATCGCGTTCACGTTCGCCAATGCCCTCGAGTACCTCGACCGGGCGGTTCGCGCCGGCCTGGCCGTGTCGGCCATCGCGCCCCGGATCTCGTTCTTCTTCGCGGCGCACAACGACCTGTTTGAAGAAGCGGCCAAGTTCCGGGCCGCGCGCCGGCTGTGGGCTCGGCTGGTTCGGGAGCATTACGACGGGGACGACGAGAGCTGCCGGCTCCGGTTCCACACCCAGACCGGCGGCTCCACGTTGACCGCGCAGCAGCCGCTCAACAACATCGTGCGGGTGGCGGTGCAGGCGTTGGCGGCGGTGCTGGGAGGCACCCAGTCGTTGCACACCAACGCCTACGACGAGGCCCTGGCGTTGCCCACCGAGGAGCCCGCCCGGCTGGCGCTTCGCACCCAGCAGATCCTGGCGCACGAATCCGGGGTGGCGCAGACGGTAGACCCGCTGGGCGGGTCGTATTACGTGGAGCACCTGACCGACACCTTGGAGCGGGAGGCGCGCGTGCTCCTGGATCAGGTCGCGTCCCTGGGCGGGGCCGCGCGCGCCATCGAGACCGGCTACTTCCAGCAGGCCATTGCCCAGGCGGCGTATCAGTACCAGTGCGCGCTGGAGCGGGGGGACGTGGTGGTGGTGGGCGTCAACCGCTACGCCGAGGACCCGGGCGCGCCCATCATGCGCGCGCCGGACTACTCGGCGCTGGAGGCGGCGCAGCGGGCCCGGGTGCGCCAGGCGCGGAAGCGGCGGGATCAGGCGCGCTGGCGGCGGGCGCTGGACCGGTTGGGGGAGGCGGCGCGCGCCGAAGCGGCACCCATGATGCCCGCCATCCTCGAGGCCGTGCGCGCGCGGGCGACGGTTGGAGAAATCAGCGATTGCCTGCGAGCGGCATGGGGCACGTACCGTCCGCCCGTGTGAGGCCCGACATCTGGACGGGACACTGGCGTTGGGTGCGCTTGACCGGGCGGACCACGTCAGGTAACCTATTGTCTCGCCGCGAATTACGAAGCTCAACGCCAGATGCCCACGTACCAGTATCGTTGCCCGTCGTGCGGGCATGAGTTCGAGAAGTTCGAGAAGATCACGGCCAAGACTCGGCCCAAGTGCCCCCAGTGTGACACGCGGGCCGAGCGGATGATCTCCGGCGGCGCCGGTCTCTTGTTCAAGGGCTCCGGTTTCTACATTACGGACTACAAGAAACCCGGCAAAGAGAAACCCGCCGAGGGCGAGAAGCCCGCCAAGCCGGAGAAGCCTGACAAGAAAAAGCCCTCCACGCCCTCCTCTTCGGGAGCCGAGTGACCGTCGGCGCGGAGCGCCTGCGGGAGGCGCTGCGCGGGGTCGTCGAGGCGCTCGGCCTAAAGGTCACCGATATCTGGCTGGAGCGCCCGCGGGAAGAGAGCCACGGTGATCTGGCCACCAACCTGGCGATGAAGCTGGCTCCCCAGCTCCGCCGCAAGCCGCGAGACGTGGCCCAGGAGATCATTGACAGGCTGGCCCTGCCACCCGGCGTCGTGACCAGGGTCGAGATCGCGGGCCCCGGGTTCATCAACTTCTGGCTGGCGACCGGTGCGGTGGCGGACGCGCTGCGCCAGGTGATGGCAGCGGGCGTGGCCTGGGGTCGCTCCGATGCCGGGGGCGGGCGGCCGGTCAATGTGGAGTTCGTCTCGGCCAATCCCACCGGGCCGCTACATGTAGGCCATGCCCGCCAGGCAGTGCTGGGTGACGCCCTCGCCTCGCTCCTGGAATCGACCGGCTGGCGGGTGACGCGTGAGTTCTACTACAACGACGCGGGCCAGCAAATCGCCAACCTGGTGCAGAGCGTCCAGGCGCGGATTCACCAACTCAAGGGTCGCGCCGCCGAAATCCCGGCGGGCGGCTATCACGGCGAATACATCCGGGATCTCGCCCAGGGGTACCTGGCGACCCACCCCGAGGACCCGGAGGCCTCGGATCTGGATGCGGTGCGGCGCTTCGCCGTCTCGGAGCTGCGCCAGGAGCAGGACCGCGACCTCCAGGCGCTCGGCGTCAAGTTCGACGTGTATTCCCTCGAGACCTCGCTCTACACCGCGGGTGAGGTGGAGCGAACCGTGAACCGCCTGGTGGCCGCCGGGCACGCCTACGACCAAGACGGGGCGCTCTGGCTCCGCACCACGGACTTCGGTGACGACAAAGACCGCGTGATGCGCAAGAGCCCGGACAAAGGCGGGGAGTACACGTACTTTGTGCCGGATGTGGCCTATCACGTCACCAAGTGGGAACGCGGGTTCACCCGGGCGATCAACATCCACGGCGCGGATCACCACGGCACCATCACCCGGGTGCGGGTGGGGCTCCAGGCGCTGGAGATGGGCATCCCGGCGGGCTATCCGGAGTACGTGCTCCACCAGATGGTGACCGTGGTGAAGGGCGGCCAGGAGCTGAAGATCTCCAAGCGCGCCGGCAGCTACCTCACGCTGCGCGATCTGGTGGACGAAGTCGGCGCCGACGCGGTGCGCTACTTCTTCCTCATGCGCAAGAGCGACTCGCACCTGGTCTTCGACGTGGACCTCGCCACCAAGCAGTCCGAGGAGAACCCGGTGTACTACGTGCAGTACGCGCACACCCGGATGGCGGGCATCTTCCGGACCGCGGGCCTCGATCCGGCGACGATGACCGGCGCCGAAGCGGATCTCACCACGCTGCGCGAGCCTGAAGAGCAGGAGTTGATCAAGCGGCTGGGTGAGTTCCCCGGGGTGGTCGCCAAAGCGGCCGAGACCCTGGAGCCGCACCGCGTGGTGGCGTATCTGGAGCAGCTCGCCACCGCGGTGAATCGCTGGTACCACGAGCACCGCGTGGTGGGCGCCCCGCCCGAACTGGAACGCGGGCGGCTGGTGCTGGCACGGGGCGCGCAGATGGTGCTGGCCAACGGCCTCCACCTCCTCGGCGTGACCGCGCCGGAGCGCATGTGATATGACCTTGCTCGTCGTGGGCAGCATCGCCCTGGACTCGGTCGAGACACCGTTCGGCACCACCGCGGACGCGCTGGGCGGATCCGCCGTGTTCTTCGCCTACGCCGCCAGTCTGCTGCACCAGGTGCAGATGGTCGGCGTGGTGGGCGACGATTATCCCCTGGATCGGCTGCAGCGCCTCACCAAACGTGGCGTAGACCTGAGCGGCGTGGAGCAGAAGACGGGCGAGAGTTTCCGCTGGAAAGGGAAGTACTCCTACGACCTCCAGAACCGCGAGACGCTGGAAACCCGACTCGGCGTGTTCGCGGAGTTCAATCCCCGACTCCCCAAGTCCTTCAAGCAGGCCCGGTATCTGTTCCTGGGCAATATCGACCCCGAGCTCCAGCTCGCCGTGCTGGATCAGGCGGGTTCGGTGGAGCTGGTGGCCGCGGACACCATGAACTACTGGATCCACTCCAAGCGGGACGTCCTGCTCGAACTCTTGCGGCACGTGGACGTGCTCATGGTGAACGACGCGGAAGCGCGCGAGCTGTCGGGCGACTGGAACATCTATCGCGCGGCCCGCTGGATCATCCGCGCCGGGCCCAAGATGGTGGTGGTCAAGCAGGGGGTTTACGGGGCCGTGCTGATAGACGACAGCCGCATCTTCTACGTGCCCGCGTTCCCGCTGGAGGAGGTGTTCGACCCCACCGGTGCCGGCGACGCGTTTGCCGGCGGCTTCATGGGTCACCTGGCTCGCACCGGCGACCTCGGCCCCGCCAACCTGCGGCGCGCCATGGTCTACGGGGCCACCATGGGCTCGTTCGCGGTGGAGCGGTTCTCCGTCTATCGGTTCGACGAGATCGGCCCGGCGGAGGTGACCGCCCGCGCCCGGCAGTTCGCCGACCTGGTGCACTTCGAGATCGAGCCTGAGCGTGTCATCGGCTGAGCGCTACCGCGCGGCCGGCGCGGACCTGGACACGCTGGGGCCGGCGAAGGCGCGCATCGGCGAGGCCGCGGCGGCCACCCGGAGGGCGCTCGCGCGGGGACGGGTCGGGGCGTTCGGGGGGATGGTGCGACTGCCCGCGGGCGTTCAGGACCCGATCCTGGTCATGAGCACCGACGGCGTCGGGACCAAGGTGCTGGTCGCGTTGCGTGCCGGGCGCCACGACACGGTGGGCGAGGACCTGGTGAATCACTGCGTCAACGACATCCTGGTGCACGGCGCTCGCCCCATCGCGTTTCTCGACTACATCGCCGGGGCCCACGTGCCCAGCAACACGCTGGTGGCGTTAGTCGAAGGTGTGGCCCGCGGGTGCCGAACCCATGAGATGACGCTGGTGGGTGGCGAGACCGCCCAGCTGCCGGACCTCTACGAGCCGGGACACTACGATCTCGCCGGCACCATCGTGGGCGTGGTGGCGGAGCGCGAGGCGCTGCACGGCGATCGCGTCGCCCCGGGCGACGTGCTCGTCGGCTACGCGTCCAACGGCCTGCACACCAACGGGTACTCGTTGGCGCGGCGCATTCTGCTCGACGATCTGCGCTTAGGGCTCGACGCCGAAGTGACCGAGCTGGGCGGGCGGGT
>JACPAP010000276.1 GCA_016180765.1 Gemmatimonadota bacterium | reverse complement strand
GCTGGGGGAAGCCGGCGAGGTCCCGCGGGATGAAATGGATCGCGTGTTCAACATGGGTGTCGGGATGATCGCCATCGCCGCGGAGGGTGATGCGGACGCGGTGCGTGACTCGGCGCGACGCGCGAACGTGGAGACCTGGGTGATCGGGGAGGTTACGCGCGGGCAGGGTGTGACGCTCGCCTGATCCCCTGGAGGGCTACGATCGTGCGGATTTACCGCAGAGGGCGCAGAGAGGAACAGAGAGACCGCAGAGAGGGGATGGGTTGGGGTCTTTCACAACCAGACCCTCTGCGTCCTCTCTTTTCTTTCTCTGCGTCCTCTGCGGTTACCCGTCGCTTGATGTGCGTGCCACCACGGTCGCTCAGCCGCATGGCATGAACGAACAGCAAGCGATGGACCGGGCGCTCACGTTGGCGCTCAAGGGTTGGGGGCGGGTGAGCCCCAACCCGCTGGTGGGCGCCCTGTTGCTCCGGGACGGGCAGGTGGTGGGCGAGGGCTATCACGCCGAGTTCGGGGGGCCCCACGCGGAAGTGGCTGCCCTCGGCTCGTGCCCCGACCCCAAAGGGACCACCTGCGTGGTCACGCTGGAGCCGTGCGCCCACCACGGCAAGACGCCCCCCTGCGCCGACGCGCTGATCTCGGCGGGCGTGCGCCGGGTGGTCATCGCGATCCGGGACCGGCATCCCGAGGCGCGCGGCGGGGTCGAGGTCCTGCGGCAGGCTGGCGTCGAGGTCGAAGTCGGCTGCCGGCAGGACGCCGCCGCGGCGCTGAATGCGCCCTTCCTGTGGAGCGTGGCGCGGCCCGACCGGCCCTTCGTGGCGCTGAAGATCGCAACGTCGCTGGACGGCTTCATCGCGGACGCCCAGGGGCGTTCGCAGTGGATCTCGGGTGACGAGGCCCGCGAGTATGTGCACTGGCTGCGGGCGGGCTTCGACGCCATTGGCGTAGGCCGGCGAACCGCCGACGCGGACGATCCCGAACTCACGGCTCGCGGAGCGGTGACCCCCCGGGTTCCGCGTGCAAGTTGTTGGCGCAAACGGTGTTGCTGCCGGTCTGCGCGCACTGCGGGCCCTGGGTATCAACTCGATTCTGGTGGAAGGCGGCAGCACGCTCGGCGCCGAGCTGCTGGCACAGGATTTGGTTGACCGATTGTACCAAGTCCAGGCTCCGGTGTGGCTGGGTACCGGCATGCCCGCCTTCGGCCCGCGCGAGGCGGTCTCCCTGGAATCGGCACGCTGGTGGGTGATAACAGAGCGCCGCGCGCTGGGTCGGGATAGCTTATTGGTGGTGGATAGGCAGTTATGTTTACTGGAATCGTGACGGCGCGCGGCCGCGTGGTCGCGGCGGAGCAAAGCGGTGACCGGCTGAAGGTTTCGATTCGTTCGCCCTACCCGGATCTCACCGCCGGCGAGAGCATCGCGGTGAGCGGCGCCTGTCTCACGGTGGTCGAGGCCAGCCACGGTTGCTTCTCAGTGGACGTGATCACCACCACTCGTGGGCGAACCCGGCTGGCGGACCTGCAGGTGGGTGACGAAGTGAACCTCGAGCGGGCGTTGAGCGTGGGGGATCGGCTGGGCGGGCACTTCGTTCAGGGCCACGTGGATGACCTGGGGACCGTCGTCGGTGTCCGGCAGTCGGAGGACGCGTTGCTGGTGGACATCGAGGTGCCGCCGGAGCTGGCCGAGGTCACGGTCCTCCACGGGTCCATCGCCGTAGACGGTGTGAGCCTCACGGTGAACGCCATCCCGGCGCCGGGCCAAGTCCAGGTCGCGCTGATCCCGTTTACGCTGGAGCAGACCACGCTGGGCCTGCTCCGGGCCGGGGATCGGGTGCACCTCGAGGGAGACATGATCGGGAAATTCGTGCGCCAGCTGGTGGCCGCGCGGGGTCAATTGTTGTGAGGGCGCATTGGCAGTGAGGGCGCCCGCGGGTCCCGACGGGCGCGTTAGTGCCTCGGCTGTGGGCGTGGCTGCCGCGACGATGCCGGAAGCACGACAGCGACCGGAGGGACCCACGGGCGCTCTCATGACGAAGTCCTACTCGCAACACCGGAAGTTTTGAGTCGCGACACTAGGAGACAGCAGCATGCCGTTCGGCACTATTGAGCAGGCTATCGAGGACATTCACGCGGGCCGCTTGGTCATCGTGGCGGATGACGAAGACCGGGAAAGCGAGGGCGACCTCGTCGGCGGAGCCCAGCTGGTCACACCCGACGTGATCAATTTCATGGTGAAGCACGGGCGGGGACTGGTGTGTCTCGCGCTCGCGCCGGAACGAACCCGGGCGCTGGGCCTCCAGCAGATGGCGCAGGAGAGCTCGGATTCCTACGAAACGGCGTTCACCGTGAGCGTGGACGCGGCCAAGCGGTTCGGCGTGACGACCGGGATTTCGGCCCGGGACCGCGCCAAGACCATCCAGGTCGCGATTGACCCGGCCACTGTGCCCTCAGACCTGCGGCGTCCCGGACACGTGTTCCCGCTGCGGGCCCGTCCGGGCGGCGTGCTCCAGCGGGTGGGACACACGGAGGCCAGCGTGGATCTGGCCCGGATGGCCGGATTGTATCCGGCGGGGGTGATCTGCGAGGTCCTGGCCGACGACGGCACCACGATGCGGCGGCCGCAGCTCGAGGAGTTCGCCACCCGGCACGGGCTGACCTATGTCACCATTGCGCAGCTGGTGGCGTACCGTCTCCAGAATGAGAGTCTGGTCCACCGCGTGGCCGAGGCCAAGCTCCCTACGCCCTACGGCGAGTTCCGCATCATCGGCTTTCGGAACGACGTGGATGATCGGGAGCACGTGGCGCTGGTGTACGGGGAGGTGAAGGGCCGACCGAACGTTCTGGTGCGGGTGCACTCCCGATGCCTTACCGGCGACGTGTTCGGTTCGCACCGCTGCGACTGCGGATGGCAGCTGACCAGCTCCATGCGGATGATCGCGGCGGAAGGCGCCGGCGTCGTGGTGTACCTGGAAGATCAGGAGGGCCGCGGCATCGGGCTGTTGAACAAGATCAAGGCCTACGAGCTGCAAGACGCGGGGCATGACACGGTGGAGGCCAACGAGCGGCTGGGGTTCGCCCCGGATCTCCGGCACTACGGCATCGGGGCGCAGATCCTGGCTAACCTGGGTCTCACCTCCATCCGGTTGCTCACCAACAACCCGCGCAAGGTGGTGGGACTGGACGGCTACGGACTCACGCTGGCGGAGCGCGTGCCCATCATCCCCGACCCGACCGACCACAACCGGGCCTACCTGGACGTCAAACGAGACAAGCTGGGACACCTCCTGGCGCACTGACATGAGCCCATCGGTCGGGCCCCGTTCCCGCAAGCGAGGCGGGCGTGCGGTGGTCGTCGTCAGCCGGTTCAACGAGGATGTGACGCGGAGATTATTGGACGGCGCGGTGCGTGCGCTGGAGCGGAGCGGCTGGCCGGCCGCGCGGGTGGACATCATCTGGGTGCCGGGGGCGTTCGAGCTGCCGCTGGCCGTGGACCGGGCGCTGGCGACCGGCCGGTACCGGTTGGGCGTGGCGTTGGGGGCCGTCATCCGCGGGGAGACGCCGCACTTCGAGTACGTGGCCTCCGCCGCGGCGCAGGGCCTGCAAGAGGCGTCGGTGCGATCCGGCGTGCCGGTGGGGTTCGGCGTGCTGACCTGCGATACGGAAGAGCAGGCGTTGGCCCGCGCCGGGGGCGATGCCGGCAACAAAGGCGTCGAGGCCGCCGAGAGCGCGGTGGAGATGGTGCGGGTGCTGGACACGCTGGCCGATGGTGCTGAGGCCTGAGACCAGGGCTCGCGCCCGCGCCCTCCAGCTGCTGTACGCGTGGGAAGTGCAGCATCGGCCGCCGCTGGCGGAGGTGGCCCTCGAGCTGGCCAGTGGGAAGGACGCGCGGCGTTGGCAATCGGGCATGGCGCTCGCCGAGCGGGTGGCGGCCGACGTGGGGCGGCTGGACGCCGAGATCGCGCGGAGCGCGGAACACTGGCGACTGGAGCGCATCGGTGCGGTCGAGCGCAACATCTTGCGCCTGGGGACGCTGGAACTGTTGGGCCAGCAGACGCCGCCGGCCGTGGCGATCGACGAAGCGGTGCGTCTGGCCCGCTGGTTCGCCGGGCCCAAGGCGCCGGCGTTCGTCAACGGGGTGCTCGACGCGCTGGGGCGGCGGCTGGGCCGCTTGTGAAGATCCTCGCCGTGAACTGGCTGGATCGGGAAAACCCCCAAGCGGGCGGGGGCGAGTTGCACTTCTTCGAGATCTTCCGGCGGCTGGTCGCCCGCGGACATGCCGTCACCCTGGTGACCTCGGGATTTCCCGGTAGCGCGCCGCGGACCACGCTGGATGGCATCGAGGTACGTCGCTACGCGCGACGGTACAGCTTCGCGATGGTGGGGCGGAACGCGATCCGGCGGGCGCTGCGGGAGGGGGAGTACGATGTCGTGGTCGAGGACATCAACAAGCTTCCGCTGTACACGCCCACCTTGTGCCGGCTGCCGATCTACGTGATCGTGCCACACCTGTTCGGGACGACGGCGTTCCGCGAAGCCCCGTGGCCGATTGCCACGATCGTGTGGCTGGCGGAGCAGCCGATCCCGGCCATCTATCGCCGCGCCCGGTTTCACGCCATCAGCCGCAGTACCCGGGACGACCTGGTGCGCCGCGGCGTGGCCGCGGATCGGATTCACGTGACCTACCCGGGCGTGGACCCGGACTGGTTCAGGCCCGACCCGGCGGTGGCGCGGACCCCGACCCCGACGTTCTTGTACGTCGGTCGCGTGAAGCGTTATAAAGGATTGGAAACGGCCGTGCGCGCCGTGGCCGACGTGCGACGGCGGGGCTGCCCGGTCCGGCTCGACATCGCGGGCGACGGCGGCGACCGCCAGCGGCTGGCCCGGCTGGTGCGTCGGTTGGGGCTGGGAGAGGCGGTGAGCTTCTTGGGCTTCGTCCCCGAATCCACCAAGCGGACGCTGCTGCGGCAGGCCTGGGCCGTGGTGTTCCCGTCCGCCAAAGAAGGCTGGGGGATCTCCAATATCGAGGCTGCCGCCTGCGGCACGCCGGCCGTGGCGGCCGACAGTCCGGGCTTAAGGGAGTCGGTGCGCCACGAAGAGACCGGCCTCCTGGTCCCCTATGGGGACGTCCCGGCGCTGGCCGACGCGTTTCAGCGGCTGGCCCGGCACCCGGAACAGGTGGCGCGGCTCGGCGCGGCCGCCCGGCGGTTCGCGGAGGCCTTGTCCTGGGACCGGACCGCCGCGGACACCGAAACCCAACTGCTCACGATGCTCAACGCCGCTCCCACCGAGCGGAGGGGGTCGTAACATGCAGACGACCGTCACGGCCCGTCATTGCGAGATTCCCGACGCGCTGCGCGAACAGGCCCGGCTGATGGTGGCGCGAATCCTGAAGGCGGCCCACCGGCCGCAGCGCGCGCAAGTGGTCTTCGACGTCGATCACCAGAAAAAGGTGGTCGAGCTCAAGCTGCACCTGCCGCGCGGCACCACCCGGATCGCCACCGCGGAGGCCGCGGATTTCCGCACCGCGCTCGATCGCGCGGCGGACAAGCTGCGTCGTCAGCTCGAGAAGACCAACTCGCGGTACGTCCGCCGCTCGGTCGCCAAGTAAGGTCCATGCCGCCGCTCCTGGTGCGCGACCTGCTGGCCCAGAAGGGCGAGTCGCTCCAGCTGGAGCGTCTCACCGGCGACGTCGGTCTCGACCGCGCCATTCCGGTGCCCGAGATCTCGAGCCCGGGCCTGGTGCTGGCGGGCTTCACCAAACGGTTTGCGGCTCGGCGGCTCCACGCCTTGGGGGAAACCGAGATCGCGTACCTCAAGTCGCTCGATCCCGCGAAGCGCCGGCGCTCGCTGGAGGCGTTCCTGAGCTACGAGCTGCCGTGCGTGTTCGTCACCAAGTCGCAGCAGGTGCCGCGCGAGCTGGTCGCCATGGCCAAGGCGCGGAAGATCCCGGTGCTGCGGAGCAAGCTCAAGACGGCCGAGTTCTATCGCCGGATCACCCCGTATCTGGCGGAGATGTTCGCGCCCTCCACCACGGTGCACGCCTCGCTGGCCGACGTGTACGGGGTCGGGCTGTTGTTCACCGGCCGGTCCGGGATCGGCAAGAGCGAGTGCGTGCTGGATCTGGTGGAACGCGGTCACCGCCTGGTGGCCGACGACGTGGTGCACATCACCCAGCGCGGTACCGACGTGCTCATCGGGCGGGCGCACGAGCTTTCCTACCGGTACATGGAGATCCGGGGCGTGGGCCTGGTAGACGTCTCGGCGTTGTTCGGGATTCACTCGGTCCGCCAGCAGAAGCGGATCGAGGTGGTGGTTGAGCTTACCGAATGGGAGAAGGCCGGTGAGGTGGAGCGGACCGGGCTGGATGGCAAGACCACCGGGATCCTGGGCGTGGAGCTTCCGCTGGTCTCGGTGCCGCTCAACCCGGGCAAGAACATCACCGTGATT
The DNA here is from genome assembly GCA_016180765.1 of Gemmatimonadota bacterium. Taxonomy (GTDB): domain Bacteria; phylum Gemmatimonadota; class Gemmatimonadetes; order Gemmatimonadales; family GWC2-71-9; genus JACPAP01. The sequence goes on along the minus strand of JACPAP010000276.1, from coordinate 7,171 downwards.
TCCGAAGTGGTCGCGATGAACCATCTGCTGCGCTACAGCGGTGTGGATGCCGCCCAGGCGTTCAACGCCCGGCTGCTCAAGCGACTGGCGGAACAGCGTGAGCTGCGCGAGTACCTGTCCGAGGACTATGAGTAGCGCGCTGCAAGGGATCGTGGTGTCGCATGCCCAGCTGGCCGGGGCGATGGTGGAAGCGGTGGCGGAGATTACGGGAGAACGAGACGCCCTGCTGCCCGTGAGCAACGAAGGATGCAGTCGCGCCATCCTCGGGGACCGGCTCGCGCGGGCCATTGGGGCCCGGCCCGCCGTGGTGTTCGTGGATCTGCCGGGTGGGAGTTGCCTGCAGGCGTCGATCGCCTACCTGCGCACCCACCGCGACGTCGCGGTGGTCGCCGGGGTCAACCTCGCCATGCTGGTGGATTTCGTGTATCACCGCGACCTCACGCCGGCGGGGGCCGCGGAGCGGGCGAGCGACGTGGGAGGACGCGCGGTGCGAGTGGTCGAGTGACCCTCTCGCTGGTGCGGGTGGACGACCGCCTCATTCATGGCCAGGTCGTGGTGGGATGGGGACAGGCGCTGGGCGCCAGGCAGCTGGTGCTGGTGGATGACGAGGTGTTCGCCAACCAATGGGAGCGCGACATTTACCGCGTGGGTGTGCCGCTCGACATGACCATCGAATTCGCCTCCGTGGAGCAGGCCGCCCGGCGGGTGCCGGACTGGGACGCGTCCTCGCGCCGCACCATCGTGGTGCTGGGCGACGTCGCGGCGGCGGTGCGCCTGTGTGAGCTGGCCCCGGAGGTCAAGCGGGTGAACCTCGGCGGCATTCACCCGGCGCCCGGACGGCGGCAACGCCTGCCCTACGTCTTCATGACCGACAGCGAGGCGGGTGCGCTCGCCGCGTTGGCGGCGCGGGGCGTGGAGATCACGGCGCAAGATGTCCCGACGGCACGCCCCGTCCCCCTTCAGGAGTTGACCTGATGGACGGCTTCTGGTGGCTGCTCGCTTGGGGCATGCTCGCCGGGCTCGATCTGGCGTCCCTGGGTCAGTTGATGGTGGGGCGACCGCTGGTGGCCGGCACCGTGGCAGGCCTCCTGATCGGCGACCCGGCCGCGGGGGCGATGGTCGGTATGACGTTGGAGCTGTTCGCGCTGGACCTGCTCCCGATGGGCGGAGCGCGCTACCCGGACTACGGCCCGGCGGCGGTGGCGGGCGTCGCCACCGCCGCCGGCGTGCCGGGTGTGCTGGGCCTGGGTCCGGCCATCGCCGTGGCGCTGGTGGTCGGGTACCTGGGAGAACAGGCCGTGCAGGTCGTCCGGCGGGGCAACTCGGCGGACGCCCGGCGGAACCGGGTGGGGCTGGACGCCGGCGACGTCGCGTGCCTGCGCCGGGTACACCTGCGTGGGCTGCTGCGCGACGCGGCTCGCGCGTTGCTCATGACGCTGCTCGGTCTCGCCCTGGCGTGGGTCGCGCGGCGCTGGCTTCCGCTCAGCTTGCGTGGCACGGTGCTGGTGGGCACGGTGGCGGTCGGGGCGGCGCTCGCGGTGGCGGCCACCGGCGCGCTGCGGCTGGGCGGGCGCGGGGCGGCACGCGCCTGGCTGGCGGCGGGGCTGGTCGCCGGCGCCGCCTGGGTGGTGGCGCGGTGAAGCGGGGGATGCTGGCGACCTGGGCCCGGACGCTGATCGTCCAGGCTTCCTGGAATTACGATCGGATGGTCGGCATCGGGGTGGCCTACGCCATGGAGCCGCTGCTCCGCGACCTGCCAGGCGGGCGTGCCAACGGCCGATACGCCGGCGCGCTGAAGCGGGTGGCCGGATTCTTCAACGCCCATCCCTATTTGACGGGCATGGCGGCGGGAGCGTTGGCCCGGGTGGAACACGACGGGGTCCCGGAGCCCCAGGCGGACCGCCTGCGCCGCGCGTTGATCGGGCCCCTGGGGTCGGTCGGCGATCAGCTCATCTGGGCGGGGTGGTTACCGCTGTCCGTGGCGGTCGGACTCATCGTTGCGGTGCTCGCGTCGGTGCCGGCCGGCGTGGTGTCATTTCTCGTCCTCTACAACGCGGTGCACCTGGGGTTGCGGTCGTGGGGGCTGGCCGCGGGGTGGCGCGCGGGGATCGCCGTCGCCGGCGAGTTGGCGGGTCGCCTGATGCATGCGGGGCTGCGATTCGGCGCCGCTGCCGCGCCGTTCGCCGTCGGCGTGGCCATTCCCCTGGTCGCGTCGTGGCTGTTGCGCGAATTCGGGGGCAGCGAACGCCTGGGGGCGGCCATCGTCGGAGTGCTCGGACTGGTGGTGACGCGCCTGCTGGTGCCCCCGCTGTCCGGCGTGCGCCTGGGGTTGCTGTTCCTGGGAACCGCCGTCGTCGCGGGGTGGCTGTGGCAGTAGTCGAACGGAGGGTGACGATCGTCAACGAGCTCGGGCTCCACGCCCGGCCGGCGGCCGCCTTCGTCAAGGTCGCCGGCCGGTTCAAGGCGGAGGTGACGGTGGGTCGGGATGACCTGGTGGTCAACGGCAAGAGCATCATGGGCGTCATGACCCTGGCGGCGGAGCCGGGCAGCGAGCTCACCATCCGGGCCGAGGGCGATGACGCCCAGGCCGCGGCGGAGGCGCTGGTGAACCTGGTCGCGGCGGGGTTTCACGAATGAGCCACACGGACCGGCTGCTGGTGGGCATCGGCGTTTCGCCCGGCGTGGTGATCGGCCCCGCCGTGGTGGTGCAGCTGGCGCTGCCCGAGGTGCCGCATCGGGTGGTCGCGCGCAAGGCGGTGAACCGGGAGGTGGCGCGGCTGCGCGGCGCCGTGAAAGCGGTCCGGTCCTACCTGGAGCGCATGCGGGAGCGTGCCGCGCGCCGCGCCGGCGCCGAGGAAGCGAAGATCTTCGACGCGCAGATCCTGATGCTCGAGGACGAAGAGGTCCTGGGCGCCGTCGAGCGTCTCATCCGGGAGAACCAGCTCTCCGCGGAGCGGGCCTATGAGTTCAAGGCGCTGGAGCTCAGGGCGCTCTGGTCGTCCAACACCAAGTTGCGCGACCGGGTGGCGGACCTGTCCGGCGTGCATTTCCGCGTCCTGCAGCAGCTCCTGGGGCTCCCGGTGGACTGGATTCCGGAGGGGCTCGGCAGCCAGCCGGCCATCGTGTTCACGCCCGAGCTGACGCCGGGTCTGACCGTCCAGTTCGACCGGCCTCACGTTGCGGGGTTCGTGGCGGAGCAGGGGACCCGCACGTCGCACGCCGCCATCCTGGCGCACAGTTTGGGGATCCCCTGCGTGATGGGGTTGGTGGGCAGTCTGGGCCGGGTCCATCCGGGCACCACCGTCATCCTGGACGGCACGCGGGGCACGGTGCTGCTCGACCCCACGGCGGACGAGATCGCCGAGGCGCAGGCCCTGGATCGGCGCCGGATCGCCCTGGACCGCGAATTGGAGCGGGCCGTCGGGCAGCCGGCGGTGACGATCGATGGGGTGCGGCTGACGCTGCGGGGCAACGTGGACCTGCCCGAAGAGCTGGAGGCCGCCGCGCAGCACGGTGCGGAGGGGGTGGGGCTGCTCCGCACCGAGTTCATGATCGTGGGTCGCTCCGAGCTGCCCGGGGAGGACGAACAGGTCGGGTACTACGCGCGGGTGGGTGAGCGGTTCCCGGCGCACCCGGTGATCGTCCGGAGCTACGACCTGGGCGGGGACAAGTTTCCCTTGGCCGTGGCGCCGGAGCCGGAAGCGAATCCCTTCCTGGGGTGGCGGGCGCTGCGCGTGTGTCTCGACCGGCCCGAGATCTTCCGAGGCCAGATCCGGGCGGTGCTGCGGGCGCGCGCGCGGGCGAACGTGCAGCTGATGATCCCGATGGTGACGCAGGTCGAGGAGATCGTGCGCACCCGGGAGATGATCGCGGAGGCGATGGACGAGCTGCAGCGCGAGGGACGGCCGGCCGCGCGCGACCTCCCGCTTGGCGTCATGGTCGAGACCCCGGCGGCGGTGGTGATGATCGACCGGATCGCGGAGGTGAGCGACTTCCTCAGCGTCGGCACCAACGACCTCACGCAGTACACGCTGGTGGTGGACCGCGGCAACGCCCGGCTGGCGGACCGGTTCACGCCGCTCCACCCGGCCATCGTCCGCCTGCTGAAGGCGACCGCGGACGCCGCGCAGCGCGCGGGGAAAGAGGTGTCGGTGTGCGGGGAGATGGCGTCGGAGCCGGTGCCGGCGGTGCTGCTCGTGGGTCTGGGCTACCGGGTGCTCAGCACCTCACCTCCGCGCCTGCCCCTGGTCCGCTGGCTGGTCCGTCAGATCGATGTGGGCCGGGCGACGCGGGCCGCGGAGGCCGCCCTCGAGGCGCGCACCACCGGCGAGGTCCAGACGCTGCTCCAGGAGGCGGTTGCCGAGCAGGTGGACCTGCGCCTGCTCGACGCCGGGCGGTTGCCGCGGGCCCGTCCCGAGACTAGCTTGAAACGCTGATCGGGAGGCCTCTATCTCGCATACCTACATCCTGTCCTCCGAGTCCGTCACGGAAGGCCATCCGGACAAGATCGCCGACCAGATCTCGGACGCCATTCTCGACGCCATCCTCGCCCAGGACGCGGGGGCCCGCGTCGCCTGCGAAACGTTGGTGACCACCGGGCTGGTGATGGTGGCCGGAGAGATCACCACCCGCGCCTACGTCAATGTGCCGGAAGTGGTGCGCGGCACCATCGAGGCGATCGGCTACACCGACGCCTCGTACGGGTTCGACGCGCGCACCTGCGCCGTGATGACGGCCATCGATCCGCAGTCGCCGGATATCGCCCAGGGCGTGGACACCGGAGGCGCCGGCGACCAGGGCATGATGTTCGGCTACGCGACGGACGAGACGCCGGAGCTGATGCCGGTGCCCATCATGCTGGCCCACCGGCTCACGCAGGGGCTGGCCGCGGTCCGAAAGAGCGGTGAAGTCGGGTGGCTGCGGCCGGACGGCAAAACCCAAGTGACCGTGGAATACGTGGACGGCCGGCCGGTGGCGGTGCGCACGGTGGTGGTGTCCACGCAGCACGCGCCCACGGTGGGTCAGGGCGAGGTGACGGAGGGGGTGCGCGAGGCGGTCATCGAGCCGGTGTTGCGGGGCTCCGGCATGGAGACCGCGGGGGTGCGCCTCCTCATCAACCCCACGGGGCGGTTTGTGGTGGGGGGACCGCAGGGCGACGCCGGGCTCACCGGTCGCAAGATCATCGTGGACACCTACGGTGGCGCGGCCCGGCACGGCGGGGGCGCGTTCAGCGGCAAGGACCCCTCGAAGGTGGACCGCTCGGGGGCGTACGCCGCCCGCTGGGTGGCGAAGCACGTGGTGGCCGCCGGTCTGGCGCGCCGCTGTGAGGTCCAGCTGGCGTATGCCATCGGCGTCAAGGAGCCGGTGTCGATCATGGTGGAGACCTTCGGCACCGGCACCATGCCGGACCACCGGATCGAGAGCGCCATCCGCAAGGTGTTCGACCTGACGCCCGGCGGCATCATCCAGGCGCTGGGCCTGCGCAACCCCGTCTACCGCCCCACGGCCGCGTACGGGCACTTCGGCCGCGCGCCGCAGACCCGGGACGTGCACGGGCGGGCCGTGGAGCTGTTCACCTGGGAGAACCCTTCCAGGCTCGCGGAGCTCAAGGACGTCGTTCGCCGCGTCGCCTGAGCCTTCTCCCGCATTCCAATCGAGATTCCGTACATGACGGCAGTCAAGACCGACCCTTCGCACGACGTTCGTGATCTCCGTCTGGCCGACGAAGGCCGGCGCCGCACCGAGTGGGCCGAGCGCTTCATGCCGGTGGTCCGCCAGATCCGGGAGCGCTTCGCCCAGGAACAGCCGCTCCAGGGCAAGCGCCTGTCCGCCTGCCTCCACGTCACCAGCGAGACCGCCAATCTGGCGATCACGCTGCAGGAGGGCGGGGCCGACGTGGCGCTGTGCGCCTCGAATCCGCTCTCCACTCAGGACGACGTCGCGGCCTACCTGGCGCGCGACCACGGCGTGAAAGTGTACGCCATCAAGGGGGAAAGCAACGAGTCATACTACCGGCACATCCAACAGGCGCTGGCGCACCAGCCGGACCTGACTATGGACGACGGCGCGGACCTGGTGAGCGCGCTGCACATGATCGCGCTCCAGCGGCTGGACGACCTGGCGCCGCCGGTGCGATCCTGGGTGGAGACGTTGAGCGCGTCGCAGCGCCAGCGCCTGGTGAGTGGGGTTATCGGGTCCACGGAGGAGACCACCACCGGCGTCATTCGCCTCAAGGCCATGGCGCAGGACGGCGTGCTCCAGTTCCCGGTCATCGCGGTGAACGACTCTCAGACCAAGCACTTGTTCGACAATCGTTATGGGACGGGGCAGTCCACCATCGACGGCATCCTCCGCGCCACCAATGTGCTGATGGCGGGAAGCACGGTGGTGGTGGCTGGCTACGGCTGGTGTGGACGCGGCGTGGCGATGCGGGCCCGCGGGGCCGGCGCGGACGTGATCGTGACGGAAGTGGACCCGCTCCGCGCGCTCGAAGCGCGGATGGACGGGTACCGGGTGATGCCGCTCGGCGAGGCCGCCCTGGTGGGCGACCTGTTCGTGACCTTGACCGGCAACCTGCACGTGATTCGCTTGCAGCACCTGCGTGCCATGAAGGATGGCGCCATCATCGCCAACGCGGGTCACTTCAACGTGGAAATCGATCTGGAGGGCCTGGCCCAGGTGGCCAAGGGTCCCAAGCCGGCGCGGCCCTTCGTGGAGGAGTGGGTGCTGGACGGCAAGCGGTTGTACGTGCTGGGGGAGGGCCGGCTGATCAACCTGGCGGCCGCGGAAGGACATCCGGCGAGCGTGATGGACCTGTCGTTTGCCAACCAGGCCCTCGCCGCCGAACATTTAGTCCGGCACGGGGGTAGTCTAACCAAAGCGGTGCACCGGATTCCTGGGGAGATCGATCAGCGCGTGGCCCGGCTCAAGCTGGCCGCCATGGGGATCGCCATCGACTCGCTCACGCCGGAGCAACAGCAGTACCTTGCGTCATGGGAGGCTGGCACCTGAACAGGCCATGATCGAAGTGCGGGTGGCGCATCTGGGACTCGACCGGACGACCAACACGCCGGTGGTAATCCTCCAGGAGAAGGAGGGCGAGCGCGTGCTGCCCATCTGGATCGGGCCCGCGGAGGCGAGCGCCATCGCCATGGAGCTGGCCGGCGTGAAG
>JACPAP010000275.1 GCA_016180765.1 Gemmatimonadota bacterium | reverse complement strand
GCGTCGTCCCCTGGCGCTATGGCCTCGATCCACCGAGCGCGCTGCTCCGGAACCACGGCCGGGGCCGCTTCACCGATGTCACCCAACAGGTGGCGCCCGAGTTGGCCCGCATCGGGATGGTCACCGACGCCCTGTGGACCGACCTGGACGGAGACGGCCGGCTGGATCTGGTCGTGGTCGGCGAGTGGATGCCGATCACGATCTTTCGCAATACCGGTGCCGGCAGGCTCGAGCGGATGAACCCCCCCGGGCTGGAGAAGAGCCACGGCTGGTGGAACCGGATCGTGGCAGGCGATTTCACCGGCGACGGCCGCACCGACTTCGTGGTGGGCAACCTGGGCCTCAACACGCGCCTCCGCGCCGCCGAGCACGAACCGGCCACCATGTATGTCAAGGATTTTGATGGGAACGGCTACGTCGAACAGATCGTGTCATACTACACTCACGGGGTCAGTTATCCGCTGGCGCTGCGTGACGATCTGCTACAATCGCTGAGTATGCTCAAGGGTCGTTACGCCAAGGCCGAAGATTATGCCCGGCAGGCGACGTCAGACCTCTTCCCGGCGCGTGATCTGGCCGATGCGGTCCTCAAGAAAGCGCACACGTTCGCGACGGCGCTGGTGCGGAACGACGGCGACGGCTCCTTCACGCTGGTCCCGCTCCCGCTCGAGGCGCAGATCGCTCCGGTCTACGGGATCCTGGCCGCCGATTTCGACGGCAACGGAACGCTCGACCTCCTGCTGGCCGGCAATTTCGATGGGGTGAAACCGGAGATCGGCCGGATGAGCGCGGGCTACGGTCTGTTCCTGCGCGGAGACGGAACCGGGAGTTTCACTCCCGTGCCGACCTCGGAGAGCGGTTTTTTCGTGCCCGGGCAGGCCCGCGACATCCAGCGTGTCGGGACACCGCGCGGCGATCGGTACGTCGTGACCCGAAACAACGACCGCCCGCTGATCTTCCGCTCCAACCCCATGAGGCGCTCCGTGGCAGCGGGCAAGTAATATTCAGGACCGGACTGGCGAGGTAATCACCGCAGATCCGGCCGCTTGGTCTTGATCACGATGACCCCGTTGGCACCTCGGGCGCCTTCGATGGGCTCGCCGGGCCGGCGCTCAATATCTTCCGCGGTCACGGTCCAGCGGGACGGACTCTGCGGCGTGGGTTCCTCGGTCTCGCCCTGGCCGGTGCCGCCCGAATGGGCACATCCGGAGATGAGTCCGATGAGCAACACGGCGGGTAGCCGGGTGCGCGGTGAGAACCGCATAGGTCAATATAGATCGCTCCTTCTGCCGATGTCAGACAACGGGTGGGAGCCATGAGCCAGCGGTACTCGGGCTTGGTGCACCGCCTGCGCGGCGCGGTGCTCGGGACCTCCGGAGTCACGGAGGCTTCTCTTCGGGCGGCAGTGGAGGCCCGCGCGGCCGGGCTGGGGGGCCGCCCCGGCGTGGAACCGGGCGTGCCGGCCGTCCTGTCGACCTTGGTGGACAAGGTGGCCCAACAGCCGTTCCGGGTGACCGATGGCGACGTGCAGGCGCTCCGGCAGGCGGGGTACTCCGAGGACGCGATCTTCGAGATTACCGCCAGCGCCGCGCTGGGAGCCGGCCTGGGCCGCCTCGAGCGCGGGTTGGCGGCGCTGAAAGGAGCGGTCTGATGCGTCTCGGCGTCGTGGAGCGTGGGCATCGACTCCCGCAGAAGATCGTCATGGGTATGATCCGGCTGGTAACGCGCCGGCGCGTGGTGGACATCATCCGGACGCTGCTCTACCGGCCGGAGTTCTTCGGCCGGCCCATCAGTGTCTGGACTCAGGCCGTCATGCGAGGGCCCTCGGAGTGGAGCGTGGGCGAGCGGGAGCTGTTTGCGGCCTTTACGTCCCGCCTGAACCAATGCGTGTTCTGAACGCGGGCGCACGGCGCGGTCGCGTCGAGGGCATTGGGCGATGAGAAGCTGGTGGAGCGGGTCCTGGAGGACTGGCGCACGGCACCCATAGACCAGCGGCTGCGGGGGATGCTCGGATTCCTGGAGAAGCTGACGCTCGAGCCTGCGGAGGTGACGGCGGCGGACGTGGTTCCCCTTCGGGCGGCGGGCCTGAGCGACGAGGCCATCGAAGACGCGATCCACGCCTCCGTGCTCTTCAATATCTATGACCGCATGGCCGATACCCTGGGCTTCGACGTCCCCGGACCGGAGGCGTTCGCGCACGGGGCGAAGATGCTGCTGCGGCGTGGTTACCTCTAACCTGGCCTGCCGGCTCTCGGCGACGCGGCTCCGCATCGGCCTGGCTCCGGGCGGGGGGCAGGCGCTGCTCTCTGCGCCCTCTGCGGTAAATCTGTTGCTCGCCGCTGGCGCGGCCCTGGCTGGCTGTCGGGCCGCTGGGAAATCGCCGTCGCTGTTTGAGCTGCTGCCGCCCGAAGCGACCGGCGTCACGTTCGTCAACCAGCTGCCGGAAGATGACCCGGAGTTCAACATCCTCAACTACCTGTACTACTACAACGGCGGCGGCGTCGCCGCGGGCGACATCGACAACGACGGCCTGCCGGACCTGTACTTTACGTCCAACCGCTGGCCGAACCGGCTCTACCGGAACCAGGGGGACTATCGCTTCGCGGACATCACCGACCGGGCCGGTGTGCCCGGCCCCGAGGGCTGGTCGAGCGGCGTCACCATGGCCGACGTGAACGGCGACGGCTACCTCGACATCTACGTCTCCTCCGTCAACTATCTGAGTATGCGCGGGCGCAACGTGCTCTACATCAACAACGGCGATGGCAGCTTCACCGACCGCGCCGAGGAGTACGGGCTCGCCCATGCCGGCTATTCGACTCAGGCCGCCTTCTTCGACTATGACGGAGACGGCGACCTGGACCTGTACCTCCTGAACCACTCGATGCATAGCGAGCGCACCAGAAGCTGGAGGCCGCAGCGCGAGCCGCGCCACCCCAAGGCCGGAGATCGCCTGTTCAGGAATGACGGCAATCGCTTCGTGGACGTCAGCGAGCGGGCCGGCATCCTGGGCGGCGTGGAAGGCTACGGCCTGGGCCTGATTGTCAGCGATCTCAACCGGGACGGCTGTCCCGACCTCTTCGTCGGCAATGACTTTCAGGAGAACGATTTTCTGTATTACAACAACTGCGACGGCACCTTCACTGAGTCCATCGCCTCGAGCATGGGGCACACCAGCAGTGCCTCCATGGGCGTCGATGCCGCGGATTACGACAACGATGGCCGGCCCGACGTGGTGGTTCTCGACATGCTTCCGGAGCGAGAGGACCTCCTCAAGACCTCCGCCAACGCCGAGAGCTTCAGGGTCTTCGAGCTGAAGCGCCACGCCGGCTATCATCCCCAATACGCCCGCAACACCCTCCACCTCAACCGCGGCCAGGGGCGCTTCAGCGAAATCGGGTACCTGGCGGGCGTCTACGCCACCGATTGGAGCTGGGCGCCTCTGTTCGCGGATCTGGACAACGACGGCTACAAGGATCTGTTCATCACCAATGGAATTTACCGCCGGCCGAATGACCTGGATTACCTCAGCTATGTGGGGACCTCGGCCATCCAAGCGTCCCTGGCGAACGAGATCACCCAAGAGAACCTGGCGCTCGTCCTGCGAGCCATGCCTCAGGTCCCCATCCCGAACTATGCCTACCGCAACAACGGGGACCTGACGTTCACGAACCTGGCCGATGCGTGGGGGCTGGCGCAGCCGGGTTTCTCCACCGGCGCCGTGTACGTCGACCTGAACCACAGCGGCGCCCTGGATCTGGTGGTCAACAACATCAACGCGCCCGCCGCGATCTACCGGAACCGCGCCCGCGAGGTCAACGGGCACCACTATCTGAGCGTCGTGCTGCGGGGGTCCGGTGCGAACACGGGAGGAATCGGCGCCAAGGTCATGATCCGGCATGACGGCATGACGCAGATGGTGGAGCAGATGCCGACGCGCGGCTTTCAATCGTCCGTGGATCCCGGGCTGCATTTCGGGCTCGGTCGTTCCACGCAGATAGACTCGCTCATCGTCATCTGGCCGGATCGGCGGTTTCAAGTGCTGACCGACGTGGGAGCCGATCGAATGGTGACGTTGACGCAGGCAGAAGCCGCGGGCCGGTACAGTTACCCTGGGCCGCAGGGGGCGCAGAGGCCGCAGACGTACCTGCCCTCTGCCCCCGCTGCGGCCTCTGCGGCCTCTCCGGCCGTCTTCGCAGACCTAACAGCCCAGCTCGCCATCGACTACCAACACCACGAGAACACCTTCTTCGATTACCACCGAGAGCCGTTCATGCCGCACCAGCTCTCGACTGAGGGACCCGCCCTCGCCGTGGGCGACGTCAACGGCGACGGCCTGGACGACCTGTACGTCGGCGGCGCGAAATGGCAGGCCGGGCGCCTGCTCATCCAGCGGCGAGACGGCACATTCCGGACCAGCAGCGAGCGGGTGTTTCAGGCGGACAGTCTGCACGAAGACGTGGACGCGGCCTTCTTGGACGCCGACGGGGATGGCGACCTGGACCTCTACGTCGTGAGCGGCGGCAACGAGTTCTGGGGCGATGCGGAGGCCTTGCGGGACCGGCTCTATACCAACGACGGGCAGGGTAACTTCGGGCGGGCTCGGGACGCCCTTCCGGAGTTCTTCGCCAACGGCGGCTGTGTGGTCCCGGGCGACTTCAACGGCGACGGCCATGTCGATCTCTTTGTCGGCAGCCGGGTGGTCTCCCGCCAATACGGCGTCATCCCCCGAAGCTATTTGCTTCAGAACGACGGTACCGGACGGTTCCTGGACGTCACCCTGGCGAAGGCCGAAGCGCTCGGCGCGGCCGGCATGGTATCCTCGGCGGCCTGGGTAGACTATGACGGCGATCGGCAACTGGACCTGGTCGTGGTCGGCGAGTGGATGCCGATCCGGATCTTCCGGCAAGAGGGCGGGCGCTTCGTCGACCGCACGGCCGAGGCCGGTCTGTCGGGAACCGACGGCTGGTGGAATACCGTGGCAGCCGTGGACCTGACTGGCGACGGACGCAAGGATCTGGTTCTCGGCAACCTGGGGCTCAACTCCTATATCCGGGCGTCACGCAAAGCGCCCGCGCGCTTGTACATCCATGATTTCGCCGGTGGCGGCGCGTTGCAGCAGATCCTGACCTTCTATAAGAACGGCGTGAGCTACCCGCTCGCGGGCCGGGACGAGTTCGTCCAACAGATCCCGCGCCTGAAAAGCAGGTACGTCTCCTATGCCCGTTTTGGCGCCAGCCGGATCCAGGACATCTTTCCTGCGTCGGAATTGAAGGAGGCGACGGTCCGCGAAGCGTATCTCTTGGCGAGCTCCGTCGCCTTGAACCGAAGAGACGGTACCTTCGCGCTCCAGCCGCTTCCCGTTGAGGCTCAGATTGCGCCGATCTACGCGGTCCTGGCCGAGGATTTTGACGGTGACGGGCACACGGATCTCGTGGTCGCCGGCAACTTCTACGGGGTACCGCCGGTCCGCGGTCGGTATGATGCGAGTTACGGCCTGCTGCTTCGCGGCGACGGCGCAGGCCGCTTCGAGGCGGTCGATCTGGAGGCCAGCGGTCTCGTCATCGAGGGCCAGGTGCGGGCCATGGAGCCGCTGCGCCATGCCGGTGGCCACCCCCTGATCGTGGTGGCGCGAAACAACGACCGGCTGCAGGTGCTCCGCCCACTCCGCTGGCGCGGTGCCCCATAATGCTTCGACCCGCTCGATGCTTCCTCGGGGGTCGCAGGGCCCGGCGGCCGATGAGCACCCGGCGGCCTGGGATGGCGGCGCCTTCTCGGAACGCGCTCTGGATCACCGTGGCCTGTGGGGTCGTGGCTGGGGGCTGCGAATCGCGGCGGTCGAGCGTCGCCGCGGCTCGTGATCTGATTACCGCCCAGGTGCTGGGCCAGGCGTACCTGGACGAGAATCGCCTGGAGGAAGCCGAAGCCCAGTTTGCCACGCTGGTACGATTGGCCCCGAATCAGGCTGCCGGGTATGTGAACCTCGGGCTGGTCTATCTGCGGATGGGCCGCTACGACCGCGCCGAGGCGGAGATTCAGCGGGCCCTGCGGGTCAGCCCCGACGACCCGGACATCGGCTTGATACTGGCCGCCGTCTACCAACTCGCCGGGCGGGAACGCCAGGCCCGCGAGTTCTTGGAACGCGGGCTCGAGCGTGTGCCCCGCCACGCGAAGTCACTCTACGCCCTCGCCAACCTGTACGCCCGAAGCGGCGACCCGCGCTCCTCGGTACGCGCGGAGGAGCTCTTGGAAGCGCTGGTTGGCGCGGCGCCGGCGAATGTCGCGGCCCGGCTGGATTTGGTCGAGCTGCTGGTGCGCCACGAGCGGGCGGACCGCGCCACCATGCATCTGGAGGAACTTCAGCGTCAGATTCCCGAGTTGCCCAGCGACGGAGAACGCTTTCTCGAGCAGGCCCTTCAGGTCCTGCGCCGCTCGCAGACCGACGCGGTGGCTACGCCGCTCCGGCGATTTCGCGACTTCTTGAGCGTCACACCACTCTACCAGGCAAGCATCCGGGAGCTGTGGGGGCCACAGGGCGAACCGGCTGGCGTTCCCACCCTCACCTTCAGCCCGATTTCGGTCGAGGTGCGTGAGCCTGCGGCGGTGCTCGCCGGCATCCACTTCACCGACGTGACGTCTGAGACACGGTTGGATGCCCTCACGGCGGGTGTCTCGATCGGTGCCCTGGCGGCCGCCGATTACGACGGGGATGGGGACGTGGATCTCTACATCGGCTGGCAAGACGGCGGCGCCCTGCTCACCTACCATTCCGGCACCTTCGCGCTCCAGCCCATCGACGGCCTGGCGGACCTGGGGCCATCCCACGCCGCCGCGTTCGCCGACTATGACAACGACGGGTGGCTTGACCTGCTGGTCGCGGGCACCCAGCGCATCGCGCTGTTGAAAAACACCGGCGGGGGGCGCTTTCGCGACGTCACTCGAACGGCCGGTCTGGCGGACGCCCCGGGCGCCCACGCGGCGCTGTTCGTGGATGCGGATCATGACGGTGATCTCGACCTCTATCTCGCCACGACCACCGGGAACCGGTTCTACCGGAACCATCTCGACGGCACGTTCACCGATCAGTCGGAACCGAGCGGCCTCTCGGGGGCCGGTGGCGTGAGTCGGGACGCCGCGATGGGAGATTTTGACGAGGACGGCGATATCGACGTGTTCGTGGTCAACCAAGACGCGAGCAACGCGCTGTACGCCAATCAGCGCGGAGGTCGCTTCCAGGACGTCGCCGGGGCCAGCGGTCTGGCGCCCGAGGGGGGCTCACGGGCCGTAGCGGTGGGAGATTATAACAATGACGGCTTCCTCGATCTCTTCGTGGCGGCCGCGGCAGGCGGTCGGCACGCGTTGTATCGCAACCGGGGTGACGGCACCTTCGAGTCGGATCGCCGGTCCTCTGCGATGCTCCGGGCGCTGGAAGGCGTCGCGGCATCGGACGCCGAGTTCCTGGATTTCGACAACGACGGCTTCCTGGATCTTCTGGTGGTGGGAGAGGCTGCGGCGCCGTCGGGCCGAGGCGTGTTGCTGTTCCACAACGACGGCACCGGCCGGTTCCGGGATATGTCGTCGGTGCTGCCCGGCGACCTGCTGTCCGGCAAGAAAGTCGTGGCCGCTGACTACGGTGACGGCGACCTCGACCTGTTCCTGCTGACCGCGGACGGTCGGATTCGGCTGCTTCGGAACGACGGGGCCGATGCCAACCATTACGTTCAGCTCCGGTTGGTGGGTCTGCGTACCGGGAGCGGGAAGAACAATCATTTCGGCATCGGCGCGAAAGTGGAGCTCCGAGCCGGCGACCTGTATCAGATGCGGGTCGTCACCGACCCGGTGACGCATTTCGGCCTGGGCCAGCGGCTCAAAGCGGATGTGGTTCGCATCCGATGGACCAACGGCGTCTTCCAGGATCTGTTTTACCCCGGCAGCGACCAGGATCTGCTGGAGGAGCAGCTCCTCAAAGGCTCATGCGCGTTCCTCTACGCGTGGGACGGCGAGCGGTACCGTTTCGTGACCGATATCATGTGGCGCAGCGCGCTCGGCATGCCGCTGGGTGTGATGACGGCCGGCGGGGCCTACGCTCCGCCCGGGGCCTCTCAGGAGTACGTACGCATCCCGCCGGGTCTCCTGAGAGCCAAGAACGGGACGTACTCCCTCCAGATCACCGAGGAGCTCTGGGAAGTCGCCTATCTCGACGAGGTGAAGCTCCTGGTGATCGATCATCCCGACTCGTTCGACATCTTCGTGGACGAGCGGTTCGTGCCTCCCGCGCCGGCGCCGCTCCGCATCTATCAGGCGCGGCGCGCACGGCCGCCGGTGTCGGCCACCGACGATCAGGGCAACGATCTCCTCCCGATGATCCGCGCCCAGGACGACGTCTACGTCGCCAATCTCACGCCGGACAGGTACCAGGGCGTGACCCGGATGCACGATCTGATCCTCGACCTCGGCGACGGCGCCGACGCCGACAGCGTGCTCCTGTTTCTCAACGGCTGGGTTTTCCCCACCGATGCGAGCGTCAACGTGGCGATCTCCCAGTCCGGCCAACCCTCGGTCACCCCGCCCGTGCTCCAGGTGCGCGACCCGCAGGGAGGCTGGCGAACGGTCCTGGCGGACCTGAGTTTCCCGGCGGGCAAGAACAAGACGGTGGTGGCCGATCTCACCGGCAAGTTCCCGACCCGCGATTACGGGGTCCGCATCCGCACCAACATGGAGGTGTACTGGGATCACATCTTCGTGGCGGAAGGCGGATCGGCCGGTCCGGTCCGGATCACCACGCTCCAACCTACGGCGGCGGACCTGCACTACCGTGGGTTCTCGCGCGGGTACCGCAAGGGGGGGCGCTATGGACCGCACTGGTTCGGGTACCACGATGTCTCGCGCGAGGCTCCGTGGGGATCCATCACGGGCGCGTTCACGCGCTACGGGAACGTGTCCCCCTTGGTGCGGCAGTCCGACGACATGTACGTGATCATGAGTCCCGGGGACGAAGTCAGTGTGCAGTTCGATGCGCATCGTCTTCCCGAGCTGCCCTCGCGGTGGCGGCGGGACTTTATCCTCTACACCGACGGCTGGATCAAAGATGCCGATCTCAATACGGCAACGGGGGACCGCGTGACGCCGTTGCCGTTCCACGACATGTCGCGCTATCCCTACGGCCTCGAGGAGTCATATCCGGCGGACCAGGCGCACCGTCGATACCTCACTGACTTCAACACCAGAAACGTGGGCCCTCGCGGCCGGTGACCTCCGGCGGTCAGGACCGAAGCCGCCTGAAC
Organism: Gemmatimonadota bacterium; assembly: GCA_016180765.1. GTDB lineage: Bacteria > Gemmatimonadota > Gemmatimonadetes > Gemmatimonadales > GWC2-71-9 > JACPAP01. The sequence continues at coordinate 3,398 of JACPAP010000275.1, read as the reverse complement.
TCCTCGAACATCTCGACCAACCGCTGATACTGTCCTTGCATCTGAGCCGGAACGTCGGAGCCGGCCGGTGCCGACACCTCGGCGATCTCGAGTTTCAAGGCGCCACATTTCATCTGCGGCGCCAACAGGGGAGCGAGACCGCGCTTGGTATCGCCTTCCCCCGGCACGCCCCCCGCCGGCTCCCGGGGTCGCGCCAGCTCCACCGCCTTTGCGAACAGAGCCGAGGCCTGGCCGAGGTCTCCGCCGCGCCAGGCCAGGTAGCCTTTGAGAAAATGGGCCGGTGCGCTCCCAGGGTTGGAGGCGATCACGGCGTCCAGAAAATACGAGGCGTCGGTGAGGTTTCCCCGCACCAAAGCGATCTCGCCCAGGCGGAGCAGCGGGCCGGTCTCCTCTTGGTTGAGGTGCAACGCGCGCCGGAACTCGGCCTCGGCGCGGGTGAGATCCACCGGGGCCCCGGGCTCCAGGCAGAAATGAAGATCGCCCAGGCGTGAATGCGCCCGCGCGCTTCCGGGGTTGACCAGCACCAGATGCTCCCACGCCGTTTCCGCCTCCCGGTAGCGGCCCAGCTCCAGGTACATGTTGCCAAGGTAGTAGCGGGCGTCCTCGTGCTGTGGGTCTAACTCCAAAGCCCTGGCGTAGGACTCGGCAGCCCTTCTCGAATCCCCGGCAACCCGGTACTCGGTGGCTTGACGATAGACCTCCCAGAATTCCCGGATGCGCGCCTCTTGCGCGGTGGCTTGGCGGGTGACCTCGGTACCTGGCTCATCCTCCCGGGTGCGAAACTTGAAAAGGGTGATGGCCGCGAACAGGAGCAGCGCGACTACCGTGAGGAACACCGCCCGTCGGTTCAACGACCGCCTTCTCCTTCCACCACGTGGAGAACCTGGTTGGCTGGCACCCGGGTGAAGACCTGCCGCACTCCGCTGGGCCAGGCCACCGCCAGCGTATCGGCCTCGGTGTGGCTGCCCATGCCGAAGTGCTCGATGAGACTGTTTTGCGAGAGGTAGGAGCTCTGCGCTCCCACCTCCCTGATGTGCACCGTCTTGCCCACCACCAGCCGGAGCTTGGCCCCCAGCGCCATGCGGTTGCTCTGGCGGCCCTCCAGCCGGACCTGGAGCCAGCGGTTTCGGTTGCCGCCCTCGTTTCTGAGCAAGATCCCCGGGCCACCGTGGTTCACCACGAAGACGTCCAGATCCCCATCGTTGTCGTAATCACCGAACGCCGCACCGCGGCCGACGTAGGCCTTCCGGAAGTACTCCCCGCTCACCGCCGACACGTCGTAGAAGCCCTCCTCGGCACCGCGATTCCAGAAGAGTTGGCTGTTCTGCGGCGCCAGGAGGTGTGGGGCGTTCCGCTGTTGAAACGTGTGACCGTTCGCGACGAACAGATCCAGCTTGCCGTCGTTGTCGTAGTCGAAGAAAAAGGTCCCCCAGCCCACGTAGTCCAGCGCGATCTGTCCCACGCCGTAGCGGTCGGCTTCGTCCATGAACACCAGCGGCCCACCCCCGGCCAGGAACCGCTCACGCTGGTTGTTGTAGAGCGCGTTCTCCTGCGCGATCCAGTGGGTGATGAAGATGTCCGTGTCCTGATCTCCATCCCAATCGCCCAGCGCCAGGCCCATGGCGCTCCGGTAGTCCGCCACCCGGGCCGAATGGCTGATGTCTTCGAACGTGCCGTTCCCCAAATTGCGGAACAGCATGTTATCGGAGACATCGTTCGCCACGTAGAGATCGGGCCACCCGTCTTCGTCCAGATCCGACCAGGCCGCCTCCAGGCTCTTTCCTTTCTCGCCCAGGACGCCGGCCCGGGCCGCCACCTCGGTGAACCTGCCGTCGCCATTGTTACGGTACAGCAGGTTGCGCGCGGGCTCGAAGGAATTGGGGTTGATGCTCGCGGGGTTCTCGGCGTCGTAGAGCGTGGAGCCCATCAGATCCGCCGGGTGCGAGTACCTCACGTAGCCGGTGACGTAGAGGTCCAGGAAGCCGTCGCGATCAAAATCGCCCCACGCCACGCCCGCCCAGAAACCCGGTATCCCGCCCAGGCCCGACGATTTGGTCCGATCGCTGAACGTACCGTCCCGCTCGTTATGGTAGAGGACGTTCTCGCCGTACGAGGTGACGAAGAGATCCGGCCAGCCGTCGTTGTCGTAATCGCCCCACTCGGCGCCCATGCCCACGCCCCGGTACCCGACCCCAGCCTGGTCCGTCACGTTGGTGAACGTGCCGTCCCCATTGTTGCGATACAGGACACAGCGAGCCGGTGAGGCGGCGATCTCCTCTCGGGACAGGGTCACGGGACCCGAGATGTTCACGACGAACAGATCCAGCCACCCGTCGTTGTCGTAGTCGGCCCAGGCCGCCCCGGACCCCATGTCTTCCGGCAGTTGAGACGTTCGCCTGCCCCAGAAGTGTCGGAAGGTGATTCCCGCCGGTTGCGTGACGTCCAGAAACGTCACTCTGGGGTAATCGCTCGGCAGCGACCGAGTGAGCTCCGCCGTCAGTCCCTCCAGCTCCTCGCCGGGCCGATACCCCGGTTCCGGCTTCAGCGCCAGCAACGCCACAGCGGCCGTGGCCAGGAGAAACACCACGGCCAGACCTGCCGTCAGGAGCAACCGGCGCTTCCGGCGAGGGAGAGCGTGCAGCACGCGCCCTACCGCGGCGCTCTCGAGGTCACCTCGATGGTCTTCTGATCTTCCGAGAGGACCGTGACCGGACTGGTGATCCCGGACGCTTCGCCGAACAGGAAGTTCAGCAGGAACTGATCAATCTTGCGATACAGCAACTTGGCCGAGACCTGCAGGTGCGCACCCGATCCGTTTCCGACGGTCGCCGCGGGGGCGCGAAACGCGAACTCGGCCCGATCCGAGAAACCGGGGAACATAGCCCGGCGATATCTGACACCGACCATCTCCCAGAGGTTATGCCGGTCGATCAGCTTGCCGTACTGGTCTACCGGCTCAGCCTTGAACATAAAGGACCCGGGCTCGATGAAGTTTCGCTGGTCCTTCCGGCCCGACGCGAACACCACGTTGCCGTCCTGGTCTCTCACCGTCAGCTCAACCCACGATTGAATGATGTCCAGCGGACCGGTGGGGAAGTCGTGGCCCACCTTGTTGCTCGTGATCAGCACCTGGACCCTCACGTCCTCGCCCGGCTTCACGGCTTTCGGTGCCACCAGTTCGATCGGCACGGCCGGGCCGGTGCGCCACTTCTCGGCGATCTCGGGGATCTCGAGCTTCCCCTGAAGCCACTTCTCGGTGAGCGCCACGTGTTCCTCGGCCCCCGGGAGCTTCAGGGCCAGTGGCATGAACTGATTGGCCGCCAGGAAACGGTGGCTCCGGTGTTTGCCATCCCCGGACGAACGATTGTAGTCCAGGTCGTCACCGCGGGCCGGGTCCC
>JACPAP010000274.1 GCA_016180765.1 Gemmatimonadota bacterium | reverse complement strand
GTTGCTGGGCGCGGTGCGCACGCGGACCACGACCGACACGCTCCCCGCCGCCAGGCATACCGGGACCGTGGCCGTAATCGCCGTCCCAGACGGGTTGACCGCGAGAACCCGCGCCGTGGCGCCGCCGATTTCCACGATAGCCCCCGGCGCAAACCCCGATCCCTGCACGGTGATGGTATCGCCACCCGTGAAGGTCGACGGCGTCACGGTCGAGATCACGGGCGGCGGCGTGGCCGTGGCGGTGAAGCTCACGGCTTTCTGGGTGTTGAGCTTGAGCGCCGCGCGCACGCCGTAGTTCCCGGCCGTCGGCCCCAATCGCAGGGACACCAACGCCCGCCCTTCCCCGTCCGCCAACGTGACCGAATCGCTCAACCCGGCGCCCGTCCCGCCGGTGATGGTCCAGCGCACCTCCGCCCGGGGCGCCGGCGTGCCGTCGCTTCCCTTCACATCCACCGCGAGTGGAGACGGGAGCATACCGCCCGCCGGCGCGCTCTGCCCATCGGTGGCCGCCACCCGTTCGATGGTGGCGGGAAGCACCACGCCGTCGCTGCCGCCGCAGGCCATTCCGACCCACGCGACCACCACCGCCATCCCTCCACGCAGGGTCCCCACCGATCTCACGGATGATCTCCCAGGTTCCTGGTACGAAGCATGTAACCCGCAACGTCGGGGCAACTTACGAGCGTCGCGCGGCTTTTGACAATGCTTCGGGCGCGGCGTAGCTTACGCTCCAAGCCCGAGAAAAACTTCGCGTCAGGCGCATCCTGGATGCCGTTCGTCCATCTCCACACGCATTCCGAATACTCGCTGCTCGACGGGGCCAACCGGATTCCGGACCTGGTGGCTCGGACCGCCGAGCTGGGCATGGACACGCTGGCGATTACAGACCACGGCAACCTGTTCGCCGCAACGGCGTTCTATCAGCAGGCCCGGGCCGCCCAACTGCGTCCCATCCTCGGCTTCGAGGCCTACCTCGCGTTCGGTCCGCGGCAGGCGCGCGAGCGGCCGCCCGGGGCCCCCGCGTACTACTCCCACCTCGTGCTCCTGGCCAAGAACCGCACCGGCTACCACAACCTGATCAAGCTCTCCTCGATCGGATTCCTCGAGGGCTACTACCGACGGCCCCGCATCGACAAGGAAGTCCTGGAGCGGCACCAGGACGGCCTGGTGTGTCTCGCGGCCTGTCTCTCGGGTGAGGTCGCCCTGTGGCTCCGCCAGGGCAACGTCGAGGCGGCCACCCAATCGGCCGAGTGGTTCGCGCGGACGTTCGGCCCCGGCAACTTCTGGCTGGAGGTGCAGAACCACGGCATTCCCGACGAGAAGGTGGTAGCCGAGGGCATGTTCCGCCTGGCCGACGCGCTGGGGCTTCCCGTGGTCGTGACCAACGACGCGCACTACCTGCGCCGCGAGGACGCGGAGGCGCATGACGTGTTGCTGGCCATCGGGACGGGCAAGGACCTGGACGATCCCAAGCGCTTCCGGTTCGTGGGCGAAGAGAGCTATCTCAAGTCCGAGGCCGAGATGCGGGCGCTGTTTCCGGGGCGGGACGATCTCCTGGCGAACACGGCGTGCGTGGCCGACCGGTGCGAGTTCGACTTCGAGAAGCGTTACTTCCTCCCACAGTTCCCTAGGGCCCCGGAGTACCCCTCCGACGACGCGCTCCTGGTGGAGCTGGCCACGCAAGGGGCGGAGCGGCGGTATGGCGCCCCGCTCCCCGCCCCGGCCCGCGAGCGCCTCGACTACGAGCTCTCGGTCATCACCAAGACGGGGTACGCGGGCTATTTCCTGATTGTGCAGGACTTCATCCGGGCGGCGCGCGAGCGGGGTATTCCGGTGGGGCCGGGCCGCGGCTCCGCCGCCGGATCGCTGGTGGCCTACGCGCTCGGCATCACCAACGTGGATCCGCTCCGGTTCGACCTGCTGTTCGAGCGGTTCCTGAATCCCGAGCGCGTCTCCATGCCGGACATCGACGTGGATTTTTGCTTCGAGCGCCGCGGCGAGGTCATCGAGTACGTGCGGGAGCGCTACGGGCGGGCCAGCGTCGGCCAGATCATCACCTTCGGGACCCTCAAGGCGCGGGCCGCCGTGCGCGACGTGGCCCGGGTGCTCCGCTTCGCCCCCGGGGACGCCGACCGGATCGCCAAGCTGATCCCGTCCGGGCCGGCGTACGCGCTGGCGATCGACCAGGCGGCGGAGAAGGTGCCGGAGCTCTCCAGCATGCAGCGCTCCGACGCCAACGTGGCCCGGCTGCTGGACCTGAGCCGCCGCATCGAAGGCTTGTCACGCCACGCCTCGGTGCACGCCGCCGGCGTGGTGATCGCCCCGGGGCCGCTGGCCGACTACGTGCCGGTGTGCACGCCGCCGCAAAAGGAAGGCGCCAACGGGGCCGCCGCCGAAGAGGCCATCATCACGCAGTACGACATGATCGGCCTGGAGCAGGTCGGCATGCTCAAGATGGACTTCCTGGGCCTCAAGACCTTGACCGTGATTCACGATGCCGTGGAGATGATCCGGGAGCGCCACGGGGTGACGCTGGATCCGGACGCCCTGGACCTGGACGATCCCGAGACCTATGCCCTGCTGCGCGCCGGCCGCACCGCCGGCGTGTTCCAGTTCGAGTCGCCGCTCGGCACCGACATGCTGCGCCAGCTCCGCTGCGACCGGTTCGACGACCTGGTGGCGACCAACGCGTTGGTCCGCCCGGGCCCGCTCGACTCGGGGATGCACCACGTGTACATCCGGCGCAAGCGCGGTGAGGAGAAGGTGCGCTACCCGCATCCGGCGCTGCAGGAGGTGCTCCAGCCCACCTACGGCGTGATCGTGTATCAGGAACAGGTCATGCGCATCGCCAACCTGCTCGCCGGCTACAGCCTGGCGGAAGCCGACGTGCTCCGCAAGGCGGTGGGGAAGAAGGACAAGGAGCTGCTCCAGCAGGAGCTGCTGGGCTTCGTCCAGCGGGCGGTGACCAAGGGGCACGGCCGCCGAGTCATCGACGACATCGCGGCGCAGATCGAGACCTTCGGCCGCTACGGGTTCCCCAAGGCGCACTCGGTCGCCTACAGCATCCTGTCGTTCCAGACCGCGTGGTTGAAAGCGCACTACCCGGCGGAGTTCATGGCGGCGCTCCTGTCGTCGGAAATCGGCGACAGCGACAAGGTGGTGACCTACATCGCGGAGGCCCGGGAGCTGGGCCTGCGGGTGCTGCCGCCGTCGGTCAACCAATCCGGCTGGAAGTTCACCGTCACCGGCGACCGGGAGATCCGCTTCGGGCTGGGTGCGGTGCGCAACGTGGGGCGGGGCGCCATCGAGTCCATCATCGGGGGCCGGGCGGCGGGCGGGACCTACCGCTCGCTCCGGGACTTCTGCGAACGGGTGGACTTGAGGCTCTGCCACAAGCGCGTCATCGAGTCGCTGATCGCGGCGGGCGCGTTCGACCAGCTGGGTGGCCACCGGGCCCAGCTGGTGGCGGCGCTCGACGTCACGCTCGCGGCCGCGCAGCTGCGCCAGGCCGAGCGGGAGGTGGGCCAGGCGACGCTGTTCTTCGACGATGACACCGGCGTGGCCGCGGAGCGGGAGCCGGCCCCGCTGCCCGACGTGCCGGTCTGGACCGAGGCCGAGCGGCTGGCCAAGGAGAAGGAGGTGCTGGGGTTCTTCATCTCCGGCCATCCGCTGGACCGCTACCGCGACGAGGTGGCGTTGTTCAGCAGCCGATCGACCGCGACCCTGGAGACCTGGAGCCAGCACCAGGTCACCACGGCCGTCGTGGTCACGGCCGTCACCCGGCGGATCAGCCGGAAGTCCGGCGCCGAATACGCCCGGCTGGTGGTCGAGGATTTCCACGGCACCGCCGAAGCGATCGTGTTCCCCGAGGCGTGGAGCAAGCTCTCCAGCGTCATCGTGCCGGATGCGGCCCTGCTCTTGACCGGCAGCTACAGCTCGCGGGACCGGGGCGAGGACCGCGCCCCGTTCGTGGTGGAGGACGCCCAGCCGCTGGCCGACCTCAAGCCCGGCGGCGCGGTCGCGGTGGAGCTGGCCTGGGAGCCCGGCAAGGGACCCGACCGCGAGACGGCAGGCGCGCTGGCCGCGCTGTGCGCCGCGCACCCGGGCCCGGCCCCCGTGTTCGTGCAGTGGTCCGACGGCAACGGCGTCACCGCCCGGCTCCGGGCGCAGCGCTTCCAGGTCGAGCTGTCCGAGGCCTTGCTGGAAGGACTCCGGGGGGTGCTGGGGGCGGAGCAAGTGCGTCTGGTGCGCGCGAAGTAACTTCCCTGGCCATGGCCGCCGCCCCGTACCTCGACTTCGAGAAGCCGATCGCCGAGCTCCAGCGGCAAATCGACCACTTGCGCGAACTGGCGACGGATCGGCAGCTGGACGTCGAGCGCGAAATCGCCCCCCTGGAGCGGAAGCTCGGGGAGCTGCGCCATGAGATCTTCGGCAACCTGACGCCGATGCAACGGGTCCAGGTGGCGCGCCACCCGCGCCGGCCGTACACTTTGGACTACCTGGAAGCCTGTTTCACGGAGTTCGTGGAGCTCAGGGGCGATCGGCTGTACCGCGACGACCCCGCCATCATCGGCGGCTGGGCCCGCCTGCGCGGGCGGCCGGTCATGGTGATCGGCCAGCAGAAGGGTCGCGACACCAAGGAGAACTTGAAGCGCAACTTCGGGATGCCGCACCCCGAGGGGTACCGCAAGGCGCTCCGGCTGATGCGGATGGCGGAGCGCTTCGGGGCGCCGAGCATCACCTTGATCGACACGCCCGGCGCCTACCCCGGCCTGGGCGCCGAGGAGCGCGGCCAGGCGGAGGCCATCGCGCGCAATCTGCTGGAGATGGCGGCGATCCGCACCATCCTGATCGCCGCCGTGATCGGCGAGGGAGGCTCCGGCGGCGCGCTGGCCTTAGGGCTCGCCGACCGGGTGCTCATGCTGGAGAACGCCGTCTACTCCGTCATCTCGCCGGAAGGCTGCGCGGCGATCCTCTGGAAGGACGCCTCGCAGAAGGAGCGGGCGGCGGAAGCGCTCAAGCTCACGGCGCAGGACCTGCTTCGGCTGCAGGTGATCGATGAGATCGTCCCCGAGCCGCCGGGGGGCGCCCACGCCGACCCCCAGCAGGCCGCGCGGGCCCTGGGCGACGCGCTGGACCACGCGATTGGCTCGCTGGAGAAGCTGCCGCCCGAGAAGCTCAAGCGGCAGCGCGCCGAAAAGTTCCGCCGCATGGGCAAGGTCGCCGAAGCTTAACATGCCGGAACTCATCGAAGTCCGGTTCAAGGGCAACCGCAAAGACATCTATACCTGGGACAGCGGCGCGCCGCTCGCGGTCGGGGCCTCCGTGGTGGTCGAAGCGGAGCGCGGCCTGGACTTGGGGCAAGTGTCGGCGGTGGGGGAGATCGCCCTGAAGAAGTGCGGCATCGGCTGCAGTAGCTGCGCCCTCGCGGCACCCAAGGAGCCCAAAGGAAAAGTGGTCCGCGCCGCCGCGCCCGAGGACGCGCACCTGAGCCGCGAGCTCCGTAAGGCGGAAGAGGATATCCGCCGCAAGGTCATCGAGCGGGTTCGGGCGCACAACCTGCCCATGAAGGTCTCCGACGCCGAATGGCAGTGGGACCGGCGGAAGCTCACCATCTACTTCACGGCCGAGCAACGGGTGGACTTCCGCGCCCTGGTGCGCGAGCTGGCCGCCTTGTTCCGCACCCGGATCGAGCTGCGGCAGATCGGTGCCCGGGACGAAGCCAAGCGGCTCGACGGCGTGGGGCGGTGCGGCCGCCAGTACTGTTGCTCCTCGTGGCTCCCGGAGCTCAAGCCGGTGAGCCTCGCGCTGGCCAAGGACCAGCGGCTGTCGCTCAACCCATCGCAGATCTCCGGCGGCTGCGGACGCCTGTTGTGCTGCCTCCGGTACGAGCACGATTTCTACGTGACCAGCCGCAGGCGCTTTCCCAAAGAGGGGAAAGTGCTTCGGACCGCGCGCGGCGAGGAGCGGGTCCAGGCCGTGGACCTCTTCCGAGAGCGCGTGTTGCTGCGGGCGGCGGACGGCTCGGTTCAGGCCTTCCCGCTGGCCGAGCTGAAGGCGGAGTTGGCCACGCTGGCCGGCGAGCCCCAAGCCGCCGAACCCGCTCCGCCGTCCTCCTTGGTGACGTTCGACGAAGGCTCCACCGGCGTGACCAGCGAGCGGGCGGCGGAAGCCGTGAGTCCGCCCCGCAAGAGCCGGCGCCGCCGACGTCGCCGGAAGGATCGGGGCGGGCCGCCCCAGGCCGCCGGGCCCGACGCGACCGCCCCATCCGACGGGCCCGTCGAGGACCACCCCGCGGAGCCGCCGGGTGAGTGATCGGTTCTACCTCACCACGGCGATCGACTATTCCAACGGTGAGCCCCATATCGGCCACGCGTTCGAGAAGATCGGGGCCGATTGTATCGCGCGGTATCACCGGCTGCGGGGCGATCGGGTGCATTTCCTCATCGGGATGGACGAGCACGGCAAGAAAGTGGCGCAGGAGGCCGCCGCCCGCGGCCTGACGCCGCAGGAGTTGGTGGACCAGATCGCCGCCCAGTTCCGGGACGCCTGGCGCACGCTCGCCGTCTCGTACGACCAGTTCATTCGCACCACCCAACCGGAACACACGGCCGGGGTCAACGCGCTGATCCAGCGGATCTTCGCCACCCGGCCGGACGACCTCTACGAGCAGGCCTACCAGGGCTGGTACTGCGTCGGGTGCGAGCAGTTCAAGCGGGACAGCGAGATCCAGAACGGGCGCTGTCTGATCCACCCTACCCGAGAGCTCGAGTGGAGCAAGGAACGCAACTGGTTCTTCCGGCTCTCGGGCTATCAGGAGTTCATTCGGCGCCGGCTGGAGGAGCACCCACGGTTCCTTGAGCCCCAAGCCCGCCGCAACGAAATCCTGGCGCTGTTGGATCAGGGCCTGGAAGACATCTCCGTCACCCGGGCAGGGCTTACCTGGGCCATCCCCTTCCCCCGCCCGCTGAGCACCGGTGAACAGCAGGGTACCTGGGTGTGGTTCGACGCGCTGCCCAACTATCTGACCGCCACCGGGTTTCCGGACCCGGCGTATACCCAACGCTGGCCCGCTCAGCTCCACATCATCGGCAAGGACATCACTCGGCTGCACTGCGTCATCTGGCCGGCGATGCTCCAGGCTGCCCAGTTGCCGCTCCCGGAGTCCGTGTGGGCCCACGGGTTCGTCAATTTCTCCGGCAAACGCTTCTCCAAGAGCGCCGGCGTGCGGATCGAGCTGGCTCACGCGATCCAGCGTCACGGCCCGGACGCGCTGCGCTATTTCCTATTGCGGGAAGTGCCCTGGGACGGCGACGGCGACTTCACCTGGGAACGCTTCGACGCCCGCTACGAAGCGGACCTGGCCAACGGCTATGGCAATCTGACGAGCCGCGTGCTGGCCATGACGGCCCGTTACCTGAGCGGCGTCGTCCCGGAAGCGGGCGAGGTGACCAGTCTCGACCGCGAGGGTGAGGCCGTGATCGCCGAATACCGGCAGGCAATGGATCGGCACTTGCTCCACGAGGGAGCCCGCCATGCCTGGCGGCTCGTGGCTCGCGCCAACGGCTTCGTGGAGGAGACCGCCCCATGGAACCTGGCCAAGCAAGGGCAGACGGACGCCCTGCGATCCACGCTCGGCGCGCTGGCCCGTGCCGTCGCGCGCATCAGCCTCCTCGCGACCCCCTTCATGCCGGGTAAGACCCAGCTGGTGTGGACCGCCTTGGGGCTGCCCGGAGGGCTCCAGGAGGCCGGGTGGCACCTCTTGGAAGCCCCGCCTGTGGGCGGTCGAACGGTGCAGAAGCTGGTTCCCTTGTTCCCCAAGGCCACGAGCGATGCTGTAAGTGCATGAACGACAATAGGTTACGAACTAGAATTTCGCTGTTGACAGATCCGTGACCGGCGGCCTATGTTAGCCGCTCTTGTCTGACCGGCCGAGCTGCCCCAAACCGGGCTCCGGCGGCTCCGCGAGGCGCGATGGCCGAACGACACCGTTGGACCATTATGTGGGTGCCGCATGGCGCCGGTACGACCCGCTCGATCGGGGTGTCGTACCGGGGGTTGAAGCTCATTGGGGGCACCGCGGCCGTCCTGCTGGTGGTCGCTTTGGTGTTCGCGTACACCGCGATCCGTAAGGGCGTGGACATCTCGCGACTGGAACGCCTGGAGCGGGCCAACCAGCTTCTTGCCGAGCAGGTGATCCAGACCCGCACCCGGCTTCTTCAGGTGAACGACACCGTGGCCGCCATCATGAAGCGCGATGAGATGGTCCGCCTGCTGGCAGGTCTCACGCCCAACGACCCCGGCGTGCAACGGGCTGGCATTGGTGGGCCGGCGGGCGTGCCCTCCCCGCGGGAGCAGGTGCTGGCGGCGCAGCCCCTCGGTCGCGAAGCTCTGCAGATGCAGGAAGACGTGGAGGGGTTGATCCGCCGGGCCAACCTGCTGGCGCGGTCCTTCACCGAGGCCATCGACAGCCTGAAGGCGCACGGGGAGCGGCTGGCCCGCACCCCGTCCATCATGCCGACGCGCGGGTGGCTCACCAGCATGTTCGCGCAGGCACGGGTGCACCCGATCTTCCACGAGGCCCGCCGGCACGACGGGATCGACATCACCGCGCCGCTCGGCACGCCCATCGTGGCGCCGGCTACCGGGTGGGTAGCCAAAGTGGACACCGACGAAGGCTACGGCCGGTTCGTCAAGATTGATCACGGCAACGGCATCGTGACCCTTTACGCCCACTGTTCCAAGGTGCTGGTGCGGGAGGGGCAACGGGTGCGCCGCGGCGAAGAGATTGCGCTGGTCGGTAGCACCGGCCTCTCGACCTCGCCGCATCTGCATTACGAAGTCGAGGTCAGGGGCCAGAGCGTCAACCCCTTCAAATACATCTTCCCCGAAAGCATCATCGTAGACTGATCCTTTTGATTGGTCGCACCCCCCGGAGGACGCGGCCGATCACGCGCGCCCGCTCACTCCTGTTCGTCCTGGCCACCGCTATAGCACCCGGCTGCACCAACGACGCCGAGTTGGTGGTGCGCCGCCTTCGCCAGCCGGGCATTCCGCTCGCCGGCCTCGAGGTGACCGCGCTCCCGGTGGACCCGGACGCACTGCTCGACTCCCTGGCTGCCGCCGCCAGACGCCCCAAGCCGGTGTTCGCCGGGCTGGAGCGGGAGATGGCGAGCTTCCGCGCCGATGACACGCCGGACACCACGGGGTCAGCTCGCGCCATCCGCGCCTGGGACGCAACCCGCGACAGTGTGGAGACCCTGGCGGACACGTTGCGCGCCATGGATCGGGCGTCGCTGGCGTACCGTGAGGCCTACGCGCGGCTGCGGGGATTGTACGAGCGGCTGGGCCAGCGGGCGGGGGAACGCGATCGCGCGGTGCAGGGCGGGCTGGGCCGCGAGCGGGACCTGGCGCAACGGGTCGCCCGCGCGGCCGACTCGCTGCGCCGTTGGGAGCAGGTCGCCTACGCCGACTTCCCCGACCGGCTGGAGACCGCGGTGCGGCAGAGCGGCCGCGATGTTCGCCAGATCCCCACCGACTCGTCAGGCGTGGCGCACTTCACCCTGCCGCCGGGCCGTTGGTGGATTCAGGCCCGCGTCCGGGACCCCCACAACCCGTTCCTGGAACGCTACTGGAATTTCCCGGTGACGCTCACGGGGCTGGTGGCGGTGGCGGTGCCGCTCCTGGACCGCACGGCCATCATCCGGTGGCGCCACTAGCCTAATGGCCCTGCCGCGAGGATCCAAACTGATCACCGCAGAGAGCGCAGAGAGAAACGGAGAGACCGCCGAGAGAGTGCATACCACTTGCGTCCGGGACTACTCAGGTACAGGTTGCCGCCATGAACCGAACGGTGGTGATTGGCTCCGTGGCCGCGGGGCTCCTGGTCGGTCTGGGCGCCGTGGGTCTGCTCGGCAGGCGCGGCGGCGCGCCGGTCGCTCAGGCGAACGCCCCGGGCCAAAGCGCCGCCGTCGCGGCCACCGCCCCACCTTCCCTGGGAGGGCAGGCCGACGAGCTGATGCTGGCCGCACGCACCAGGGGCGCGGACCAGGCGCCCATCGTCATCTATGAGGTGAGCGACTTCCAGTGCCCCTTCTGCCGCCAGTTCTGGGCGGAGACCTTGCCCGCGCTGGAGCGGGAGTACATCAAGACGGGCAAAGTGCGGCTCACGTTCATCAACTTCCCGATCCCCCAGCTCCACGCCAACGCGCAGGCCGCACACGAGGTGGCCATGTGCGCCGCCCAGCAAGACAAGTTCTGGCGGATGCACGACCTGTTGTACCAGCATCAAGGAGCCTGGGCCGGCTTGCCCGATCCGGGGCCCTACTTCCTGGGTCTGGCCGACTCCGCGCGGGCGGACCGCAAGGGGTTGGAGACCTGTCTCGGGGGCGGACGGATTCGGCAGTTGGTCCAGGGGGAAGCGCAGGCGTCGTGGAACGCGGGCGTGAGGAGCACGCCGTCGTTCATCGTGCAGGGACTGCTGATGGCCGGGACCGCGCCGATCGGACAGCTCCGGCCCATCCTGGATTCGATCTACGCCGCGCGCACCGAAAAGCGATGAGACGTGAGAAGTGAGACGTGAGAAGGATTCACGCCGGGCCCAGCGTCTCACTTCTCACATCTCACTTCTTACGTCTCACCCCTCTCGCAGTTCCAGCCGCATCACCACCGTCCCACCAGGGCCAGGCCGACGTCGTACAGCGCATGGGTCCACGCCGTGATGCCGAATCCCCGGGCCGCGAACAGCCCGCTCAGCACCAGGCCGGCGACCGCCCGAAAGGTGAACGAGGCGAGCGTGAACCGGTCGCCCAGCGGCCCGATGTAGTGAAACCCGCTGAAGATCAGGGCGCTCACCACGATCGCCACCGCGAGAGCCGCCGGACGTTTCCACCCGAGCAGCGTCCCCAGCGCCAGCAGGCCGGAGACCAACAGCACGCGAAACACCAGCTCCTCGTAGATCCCCGCGCCCAGCGACACCACCAGCTGCGACGCCATCGGCAGCGGGACCCGCCCGGGGGCCTGGAGGGCGGCGAGGCCGACGCCGCCCAGCACCGCCGCGGTCACCATCGCGACCACGAAACCGAACACCCCGGCGTACACCACGCTCTCCCCCAGCATCGCCGAGAGCACGCCGGCCCTGAGCGGCCCCGGATGTCGCGTTCGATCCCGCCACACGGCCCAGGCTCCACCTCCCAGCAGGAGCAGGCCGAACGCGGTCACCCCGGTTCGCCCACCGAACGCCACGAACACGGTCTTGAGCAGCACGTCGGCACCATTCCGGATGCCAGCGATCGCGGTCTGGGGCAGCAGTGCGGTGAGGCCCTCGTAGAGCACCAGCAGCGGCAGCGCCAGCGTGATGCTGTAGCGCGACTGGCGGCTGGCGACGAAGTATTGCTGCAGCGACATGCGCGTCAAAGCTAGCCCCGTTCCAACGGGGTAGACATGGGCACAGATTGCGGCGGGTGAGCACACCAGGTTGGAACCGGGCTGGCGCCCTGGGGTCGGTCGCCACAGCGGCCTACCGAGTGGCCTCGTGGGTGGGGCATTGGTTCGCTCCGCTCCGGACGAGCCGCCGCGAGGCGCTTGAGCGATGGCGCGCGTGGGCCGCCTCCCGCGGGCCGGAGCCATTGATCTGGGTCCACGCCGCGTCCGTCGGGGAGGCGCTCACCGCGCTGCCGGTCTGCCGCCGGCTCAAGAGCGGGTCCCGGACGTCGGCCATCGCGCTAACGTACACGTCGCCCTCGGCGGAGCGGTGGCCCGGCGGCTGGCCGGTGGACCGCGCCGACTACCTTCCCCCCGACCTCCCCGCGCCGATGCAGGCCATGCTGGAGGCCCTCCGCCCACGGCTGCTCATCTTCTCGCGGGCTGACGTCTGGCCGGAACTCACCACTGCGGCCATGGGACGGGGCATTCCGGTCGCCATCCTCGGTGCCACGGTGGGCCCGCGCAGTGGTCGCCTCGGTTGGCCCGTTCGCCACATGTTCCGCCCGGTGTATGCCGCGATCGCCTACGCCGGCGCCGCGTCGAACCCGGACGCGGACCGGCTCGCCCGCCTGGGAGTCCGCCCGGCCGTCCTCGACGTGACCGGCGATCCCCGGCACGACCAGGTGCTGGAACGCATACCGGATGGGAAGGTCCTGCGGCAGCTGGCGGACTGGACGGCGCCGGGCGAGGTCCTGGTGGCCGGAAGCACCGAGCCCACGGACGACACCCTCCTCCTAGAGGCGTTCGCCGAGGTCCACCTGCGGCGGCCCGCCGCCCGCCTGCTGGTCTGCCCCCACGACCTTGGGCCCCGGCGCAGCGAGCAGGTGGCGGCACACGCACGGCGCCGTGGCCTGGAAGCGGCCGTGTGGGCCGGGGGGGCTCCCCAGACCGCCGCGCCGTGTCTCATCGTGGAACGGGCGGGGATGCTCGATGACCTCTACGCGGTCGGGGCGCTGGCCTATGTGGGTGGCGGGTTCGGCTGGCACGGCGTGCACGCCGTGATCGAGCCGGCCTCCTATGCCGTCCCGGTCATCGTCGGCCCGCGTGGGCACGGCGCGGACACGATTGCACTGCTCCGAGCCGGCGGCGCCGTGGCGTTGCCGCGGCTGGGCGCGGCGCAAGCGCTGGTCCGCTCATGGGAAGCGTGGCTCGCCGACGGGGCCGCCCGCGCGCGGGGGGGGCTCGCGGCGCGCCGCGCCTTGGCCGCCGGTGCCGCGCAGAGGACCGGGGCGCGGCTGCTGGAGCTGCTGCCGGGAGGTGCGGACGAGCACAGACGAGCATAGACGAGCGCTGGCGAGCGTAGTTGCCGGC
>JACPAP010000141.1 GCA_016180765.1 Gemmatimonadota bacterium | reverse complement strand
CGGGCGTTCACCGGGGGAACCGACCTGCGCTGGCGCTTCGGCCGAGACCGCTTCGACGTGGTCGCGGGCGTGATGGGATCCCGCGTGGAGGGTTCGCCCGAGGCGATCACGGAGACGCAGCGCAGCTCGGCGCATTACTTCCAACGCCCGGATAAGACCTACGCCTTCCTGGACTCCTCCCGCACGTCGCTCAACGGATTCGCGGGGTACGTTCGCGCCGCCAAGGCCCTGGGCTTCTGGACCTGGGAGCTGCGGTACAACACGCGGAGCCCCGGCTTCGAGCCGAACGACCTGGGCTTCATGCGCCGCGCGGACGAACATTCGTTCCGCGGCGAAACCAGCCTGCGGTGGCTCAAGCCGGGTCGCGTGTTCCGGCGGTTCGAGCTGGAGGCCAATGGGGAGGTCTCCTATTCGTACGGCTGGGAGCGTGGCCAAACGCAGGTCTCGACTCGCCTGAACACCGAATTCGCCAACTACTGGGGCTTCAACCTCAACGGCGAGCGCACGCTGGCGAGTGTGGCCACCAACTTGCTCCGTGGGGGACAGGCATTCCTGGAGCCCGGATCGTGGCGTCTGGGCGGGAACCTCCGGTCCGATTTCCGCCGGTCCGTCTGGGGCAATCTCGGCGGGTCGTACCAAGTGGAAGACGAGACCGGTGTGACAAAGGCGGCCTGCGGTTTCGACCTCCGGGGTCCATCTCGATGAGCTTGGAAGGGCGCGTCCAGCGCGAAACGGACGATCGGCAGTTCGTGGCCACCGGGGAATTCCCCGACTCGATCTACCGCGTGTTCGGCCGCGTGGATCGGCGGGAAGCGTCGCTCACGCTGCGGGTGGACATGGCGCTCACGCCGCGCATGTCGGTCGAGCTCTACGCGCAGCCGTTCGTGTCGGCGGGTCGGTACTCGGCGCTGCGTCTGGTGGCCGACCCCAAGGCTCCGGCCTACGCGAAGCGCTTCGAACCTCTCGAGGCGGACCGGTTGAGCTGGCCCGGAGGCGACAACCCGGTCACGGTAGACGTAGACCGGGACGGGACCAGCGATTTCCAGTTCTCCGAGCCCGATTTTCGCTTGGTCTCTTTGCGCACCAACTCGGTGCTGCGGTGGGAGTTCTTGCCGGGCTCGACCCTGTTTCTGGTGTGGCAGCAGAGCCGTGAGGACCGCGCCTCCATCGGGACGGTGGACTTCGGGCGCGGGTTCCTCGACACGTTTACGGCGCAAGGGACTAATGTCTTCGCGGTAAAAGTGGCCTACTGGGTGGGCCTGTAAGGACTGCGATGTTTCAGTTCCTTCCGGAGCTGCGCGAGCGACCCCGCATTCGCCACCTGCGATTTGGTTAGTCCCGCCCGTCGCGCGATGCTCACCGCGTAGCGCATGGCGTCCAGATGGGAGACCGCATGGGCGTCCGTGGAGCAGACGAACCGCACGCCCCGCGCCGCGGCCGCCGCCGCCAGATGATCCGGCAGGTCCATCCGTTCGGGGCTGCCGTTGAGCTCCAGCAAGCACCCCGTGTCCACGCAGGCCGCGACCAGCTCGTCGAAGTCGAGGGGGTAGGGATCGCGGCGGCCCAGCAGTTGGCCCGTCGGGTGTCCAATGGCGTCCACGTGTGGGTGCAGCGCCGCGGTCACCAGGCGCTTGGTGTTGTCCGCTTCCCGCTTGCTTGCACCGTAGTGCAATGAAGCCACGACGTAGTCGGCCTCGGCCAGCACGTCGTCCGGAAGGTCCAGCTCGCCGTGATCCAGAATGTCCAGCTCGATGCTCTTCAAGACCGTGAACCCGTCGAGTCGGGCGTTCAGCTCGTCAATCTGGGCCCACTGCTCCCGGAGCCGTCGCTCGTCCAGCCCCAGCGCCATGGTGACCCGCTTGGAGTGATCGGTGATGGCGAGATACCGGTAGCCCAGCTTCCGCGCGCCGTCTACCATCTCCTCGAGGGACGCCTTGCCGTCCGTCGCGTTGGTGTGGGCGTGCAGCTCACCCTGGATGTGGTCCAGGGTCACCAGGTCGGGAAGGGCGTGGCGGGCAGCCAGCTCGATCTCGCCACGCGCTTCGCGCAGCTCCGGCGGAATCCAGTCGAGGCCGAGCTCCGCGTAGACCTCTTCTTCGGTGGCGCCCGCTACCCGCCGCTCGCCGCGGAACAGACCGTATTCGCTCAGTTTGAGGTCCTTGGCCTGAGCGATCTTTCTCAGCTCGATGTTGTGCTGCTTGGAGCCGGTGAAGTACATGAGTGCAGCGCCGTGCTCCTCGGGGCTTACCACCCGGAGGTCCACCTGCGGTCCCCCTCGAAGCCGCACCGATGCTTTGGTCTCCCCCTGCGCCAGCACCTCCTGGATCTCCGGGTACCGGACGAATCGCGTCACCGCGTCGCCGGCGGCCTCGCCGGGCTCGGCGGCCACAAGGATGTCCAGGTCGGCCACCGTCTCCCGGCGCCGGCGGTAGCTCCCGGCCGCTTCTACCCGCAGGCGCTTCTCGGCGCCGAGATACTTGAGCAGCGCCGTCGCCCACTGCTCGGCGTCGGCCAGAAGAAAGCGCCGCTCGGCGGTGGCGCCGGCTTTCTCGAGCTGTTCCTGAAGTTTCTCCACGGATCGCTGGCCGAACCCTCGGAGCTCGACCAGCCGGCCTTGCGCGATGGCCGCCCGCAGGTCGTCCGGGGAGGCGAGGTGCAGCTCGTCGTAGAGCTGCTTGACCCGCTTGGGTCCCAGACCCTGGATCCGCAGCAGCTCCAGCAGTCCCGGCGGGAATTTCGCGCGCAAGTCGCGGTGATCCGCGAAATCGCCGGTCGTGACCGTTTCCTGGATTTTCCCCGCGAGGTCCTTCCCGATGCCTGGCAGCTCGGTGAGTTGCTTGGGATCGGTCTCCACCAGCTCGCGGAGCGGGCTGCCGACGTCCCGGATCACCCGCGCAGCATTGCGGTAGGCGCGGACCCGAAACACCAGCGCGCCGTCCAGCTCGAGCAGGTCGGCCATCTCGTCGAATAAGGCGGCGATGGCGGGGTTTTCCATCTGGTGGGAAACGTGAAACGGGAAACGGGAAAGGTGAAGCCCGGGGGAGCCGCTCCCACGCCGGAGTGGGTTCGGTTGTTAGAACGGTCCTTGCTCCCAGGGTCCCCAGATCGCCGCCGTTTGCCCGGTTCCCTGGATGTTGACGAACAGGGTTTGCCCGTCGGGGCTGAACGTGGCGCCGGCGAACTCCGAGTCGTTGGCGATGTTCCGGGCGAAGTCGAACACCTCTCCCTCTTGGGTAAGGCCGCGGATCAGGCAGCTGCCCGA
>JACPAP010000273.1 GCA_016180765.1 Gemmatimonadota bacterium | reverse complement strand
GTTCAGCCGGTTCAGCAAGTTCGTGGCGGAAGCGGGCCAGCGCGGGCTGCTCCGGCTCACCAAGCAAGAGACCGGTCAGTACGACGTCGATCTGGGGTCGAACGCCAATGTGCCGCCGGCGGTCGAGGCGGAGTTGGCACGGCGACCGGCCCCGCCACCGCGCCCGCGCGCCTCGCGGGTGCGGGAGCGGGCCGCCGGCGCCGGCGGCGCGCTGACCCTGGCCGCGGCGTTCCAACTGCTGAAGGAAACGCTGGCGACCATGGGGGCGCTGGAGAACCAGGTCGAAGCGGAGCGCGTACGCGACCGTATGATCGAGCGGTCCGGGGCGGAGCGCGACCCGGTCTTCGAGCGCGCGCGGTTCCAGCGGCTGCTGCGCCAGGCCCACGACGCCAATGTGGTGGAGCTCACCAAGGATGACGGCGGCCGCTACTTCCTGAAGCTCAACCCGGAGGCTCTGGTGGAAGACCGGGTCGAGCCCGGCGCGGTAGCTCCGCCCGCGGAGGCCGAAGGCGCGGATGCCGAAGGCGGTCGTCGCCACCGGCGAGGGCGACGGGGAGGTCGGGGCCGGGGCCGAAGAGAGGAGGCGTCGGCTGAGGCGGCAGGGGCCGCAGAAGCCGCACAGGCTGGAGAGGCCGCAGAGGCTCAGTCCGGGCGGCGGCCCGCGGAACCGGGAGCCTCCGCGATCAGCCCGCTCCCGGCGCCTCGCGCCCCGGACCTGGCGGCATCCGCTGCCGCGCGGCGCAATCCACGATTTCGCCGCGGTTCGCGCGGGCCGACGCCGCCCCTTGGGGGCGGCGATCGGCCGCCCGAGGCGCAGGCGGATGTGCCATCGGGTCCACCAGTCTCGCCGCCCACTCCACCGGTGGCGGCCACGGTTCGCTCGGTACGCCCCCGCGGCGGGAGCCGAGGACGCCAGCCGCTGGCCGGTGGGGAACCGCGTACCCAAGAGGCCGGGCCAGGGCGCTCGCTGGAACCGCCGCGGACCCCGCCCGCCGAGCCGGCCCCAGCGGCCCCAGCGACCCCTGCGGCCTCGCCGGCTCTGGATGAGGCCCCGCAGTCCGGACTGCTCAAGCGGGTGACGGCCGCGCTTCAGCGGGCGGTACGCGGGTCCGGCCAGGAGAAGTCCTCGGGAGCGTGAGTCTCACGCTGGGCCGACCGCTTGCCGCCCGGTTTTACAGGCGCGACACCGAACGGGTCGCGCGCGACTTATTGGGGTGCGTGGTGGAGACGCGCGTCCGGGGCGTTCGCACCGCCGGCCGGATCGTGGAGGTCGAAGCCTACGTCGGGCCGCACGACCCCGCGGCCCACGGCTACGGCTGGCGCAAGACCGCGCGCAACGCCCGCTTATTTGGCCCGCCGGGCACCTGCTACGTGTACTTCATTTACGGCAACCATTGGTGCGCCAACGTGGTGACCGAGCGCGACGGCTATCCGTCGGCGGTGCTGCTGCGGGCCCTGGAACCACTGGACGGCCTGGTCGCCATGCGGCGTCGCCGCGGGACTGGGAGTCCCACGCTCTGGTGCGCCGGCCCGGGGCGCCTCTGCGAGGCGCTCGGCATTACGGGAGGCTTCGACGGGGAGAGTCTGGCGGGGCCTCGGATCCGGGTCTATCGGCCGACCCGCCAACCGCCCATGCGCATCGCCGCCAGTCCACGGGTCGGCATCAGCCGTGCCGCGGACTGGCCCCTGCGATTCTATGTGACGGATTCGCCCTGGCTTTCCAGGCGGGAACGGCGGGAACGGCAGGAACGGGAAACCGGGGAACGGGGACCTCCGACTGCGCGTCAGTGAAACGCGCGCCATGCGAACGTTCTTCGTCTGCGGCGCGCGCCAACTGCCAGCGCGCGAAGAGATCCCCGTTCCGCCGTTTCCGTTCTTACCGCCGCGCCGTCACTTCCTCGCGCGAGCTGGTCAACGCGTACCGCAGTCCCACCGAGCCCACGTATTGCGCGCTGGAGATCAGGTAGTTGCGGCCCAGCGGCATGTACTGGCCCTGGCCGAACAACGCCAGCCGACCGAAGCGCAGCTGCAGCCCGCCGCTGAAGATCGGAAACGCCTTGGTGCTGGTTTCATCCACGACCCGGAGGATGTTCTCGAACTGCTGGGGCGTGGCGAACGCGGCCGGGCCGCCCGCGGGACTCGCGTCCGTCAACTGGTGAATGCCGAAGCCGCCGCCCAGGTACGGTTGGATGAAGCCGTCCGTCGGGAAGATGTAGAGCAAGGCCTGGATACGGCGGCCGTTGGTGAAGTCGATGTTGCGTATCCCCGTCGGGCTGGAGGCGTCGACCACTGCGGAGCTGGTGTTGTCCTTGAAGATCACGTGATCGAACGCGGCGTACAGCGCCGAATGGGTGCTCGTGATGAGCCAGTGACCGCCCGCCGTGATGGCGTCCTGCCATCCGCTCGCCGTGGGGGTCTGGAACCGCATAATGCCCGCCTGGGCGCCCCAGAACCAGCGGTGCTGCCAGGCGTCCTCCTGAGCCGCGGCCGAGCCGGCCAGCGTAATCAGAGCCAGTGCGAGAGCGCACACCGTCTTCCGCATCATCGCGTCTCAACCTCCGGATTCCTGACGTCAGGAGCCCGGGGTGGCTCAGGGCTGCCCACCCCAGGGCGCGCCGGCGCCAGCCAGGGAGCACCGGGACCCCGAAAATAGGGAGGACGGGTCAAAAACGCCAGGCTCGCAGCGGTTCCTAGGCCTTTGTGGGCTGGTCGGTTAAGCGCTCAGGTCGCGAAACTACTTGAAGGTACGGTCCATGGCGACAGTGTGTCGCGATGCTCGCCGATGGGGCAAAGGGCTTCCAACGTTGACCCTGTAAAGCCACTGCTAGCGAGCGGTCACTCACAGTAAGGTGGACCCTACACCGGCCGGCAATTAGTCAGATCAGGCTCAGCTTCTGTCCGACTTTCTCAAACGCTCGGAGCACCTGATCGAGGTCGTCCCTCGTGTGGGCTGCCGAGATCTGGCACCGCACCCGCGCGTGGCCCTGCGGCACCACCGGGTACCCGAACCCCGTCACGAACACCCCCTCCGCCAGCAGCATCTCGCTCATCTGGATCGCCTTGGCCGTCTCTCCCAGGATGACCGGGATGATGGGCGTCTGGCCCGCGAGCGGCTTGAACCCGCGGGCGAGGAGCTGCTCCCGGAAATAACGCGCGTTCTGGTGCAGGCGCGTGACCAGTTCGGGGTGCTGCTCGAGATGCCGTACGGCGGCCAATGCGCTGGCCGCCACGGTGCAGGGAAGGGCATTGGAAAACAGCTGCGGGCGCGAGCGCTGGGTGAGGTAATCCGTGAGCGCGGTGGAGGACCCGGTGAACCCGCCCGCCGCGCCGCCCAGGGCCTTGCCCAGCGTGGACGTGATGATGTCCACTTTCCCCAGCACGCCGTAGTGCTCGGCCGTGCCGCGGCCGGTCTTCCCCAGGACGCCGCTCGCATGGGAGTCGTCCATCGCCACAACGGCATCATAGCGCTCGGCCAGCTCCAGGATGTCCGGCAGCCGCGCGATGTCCCCCTCCATGGAGAAGATGCCGTCCGTGAAGATGAGCCGAGTTCGAGCGCCCTTGGCCGCCTGGAGTTTCTCCTCCAGGTCCTTCATGTCGGCGTGCCGGTAGACGGCCGACTGGCACTTGGAGATGGTTTTGGCCAGCCGGATGGAATCGATGATGGACGCGTGGTTCAACTCGTCCGAGATGGCGATGTCCTCCGGGCCCAGCAGCGTGGGGCACAGGCCCTCATTGGCGTTCCAGCAGGAGACGTAGGTGAGGCTCGATTCCGTGCCCACAAAGCGGGCCAGGGCCGCTTCCAGCTCCCGGTGGACGGTGAAGGTCCCGCAAATGAACCGTACGCTGGCGGTCCCCGCGCCGAAGCGGTCCAGACCGGCCTTCCCGGCCGCGACCACCTCGGCGACGGTGGAGAGCCCCAGGTAGTTGTTGCTCGACAGGATGATGATGTCGCCCCGTCCCTCCATCTTGACCCGGGGGGCCTGGGGGGACTCGAGGTAGTTCAGCCGTTTGTAGACACCGTCCCGCCGGAACTGCGCGAGCTCCGCCTGCAACCGCGTCTGGACCGACGCTCTCATCGGCTAGCTCCCGATTTCGAGAATGACCTTGCCGGCCGCACCCGATCGGATGGCGTCGAGCGCGTCGTGAATGGCTTCCAGGGGGAATGTGTGGGTGACGACGGGGGTGGGATCCAGCAGGCCGCTGGAGAGGAATCGTTGCATCTGGTGCCAGGTCTCGAACATCCGCCGGCCGATCACTCCGTACACGGTGACCCCTTTGAAAATCAGGTCGTTGGACAGCTTGAGCGGCACCTCGCCTTGGGGCAGGCCCAGCAGGTTGATCCGCCCTCCCAAGCGCACCGAGGCGAACGCCTGACGGATGGCGTCCGGGTGACCGGACATCTCGCACACCAGGTCCGCCCCCTCCCCTTGGGTGAGCTCCGCGACCCTGGCGGGGACGTCTTCCGTCGTGGCATTGAGCGCCGCATGGGCGCCCATGCGCCGCGCCAGCTCCAGGCGCTTGGGGTTGATGTCGGAGGCGATGACCTTGGCCGCTCCGGCGGCGCGCGCAATGCCCACCGCGAAGCACCCGATCGGCCCGCAGCCCAGCACCAGCACCGTGCCGCCGGAGACTGCGTCGCCGGTCAGGACCGTGTGAAACGCGTTGCCCAAGGGGTCCATGATGGCGCCGGTGGTGGTGGGAATGCCGTTCAGCCCCATGACGTTGCCGGACGGCATCGCGAGGTACTCGGCGAAGGCCCCGTCCCGATCCACGCCGATGATCCGGGTGTTCCGGCAGATGTGCCCATCGCCCATGCGGCACTGCCGGCAATGACCGCAGACGATGTGGCCTTCGGCGGTCACCAGCTGCCCCACCTTGAGCTCGGCTGGGACCTCGTCGCCGACGGCGACGATCTCGCCGGCGAACTCGTGGCCGACCACCACCGGCGGATGGAGCCGGCTCTGGGCCCACGCGTCCCACTCGGCAATGTGCAGGTCGGTGCCGCATACGCCGGCGTGCTTGACGCGGATCAGGACGTCCGTGGGGCCGACGGTCGGCTCGGGGACTTCGCACACCTCGAGCCCGGGCTCGGGGCGGGGTTTGCGGATGGCGCGCATGGAGTCTCCAGCGGCAGAGGCGGCAGAGGCCGCAGGAGCGGCAGGAATTCCGTACCGGCGGGGGGTTGCTGCCGCTGCTGCGGCCCCTCCCGCTGCTGCCGCCCTCATTGGGACTGCGGCTCTACATGACGCTCCGGATGAAGCCGCCGTCTACCGGCAACGCGACGCCGGTAATATAGCCCGCCGGTTCCGATGCCAGGAATGCGACGGCGGCGGCCAGCTCCTCCGGCTCGCCCATGCGGCCGACGGGGGTGTCGGCTACGTAGCCGGCGAGGATCTGATTGGTGGAACGCTTGGTCTGGGCCGCGCGTTGCTCGACCAGGTCGGTGACTCGGTCGGTGTGCATGTAGCCCGGACACACCGCGTTCACGGTGATTCCCTCGTTGGCCACCTCGTCGGACAGGCACTTGGAGAAGCCCAGGACGCCGGCGCGAGCGGTGGTGGACAGGATGAGTCCCGCGATGGGTTGGCGCGCGGCGACGCTGGTGAGGCAGATGATGCGGCCCCAGCGGCGGGCGCGCATGAGCGGCACCGCCGCGCGGCAGAGGTGCACGGTGGACAGGAGGTTGAGGTCGAGCGCCGCCTGCCAGGCTTCCGCCGGCGTGGACTCGAAGGGCGCGGGCGCGGGGCCGGCCGCGTTGCACACCAGGATGTCCAGGGCGCCGAAGCGCTGGCGGACCTGATCGACCAGGTCGCTGGCCTGGGCGGGGACGCTGACGTCGGCGCGCAAACCCGCGATCTCGGTCTCGTGGCGCTGGGCCAAGAGCGCCACCGCGTGGTTCAACCGCTCCTCGTCTCGGCCGTTGAGCGCCACCCGGCAGCCTTCTGCCGCGAGCGCGTCGGCGATGGCGCGACCCAGCCCGGCGGAGGAGCCGCACACCAGGGCGACTCGGCCGGCGATCCCGAGGTCCATGGTTGGGGTGTCAGGTCAGACCGTCGCGCCGACGGCGACCGGTTCGATGCGCACGGCGCACACCTTGAGCGCCGGCATCTTGGCGTGGGGCTCCAGCACCGGGCTGGTGAGCAGGTTCGCCGCGGCTTCCCGGAAATGGAACGGCACGAAGATCTGGCGCCGCGCCACGCGATCCGAAACCCGCGCGGAGATCACCACGGCGTTGCGCCGGCTGGTCAGCCGCACCAGGTCACCATCGGTGATCCCCAGCTCGGCCGCGTCGTCCGGATGGATCTCGACGATGGCGGTTGGCTCGCGCGCATCCAGCCCGTTGGAGCGTCGCGACATGGTGCCGGTGTGCCAGTGATAGAGCTGGCGGCCCGTGTTCATGACGAAGGGGTACTCCTGGTCCGGCAGCTCGGCGGGATCGGTGTACTGGGCGGGGTGGAACGTGGCCTTGCCGTCCGGCGTGGGGAAGCGGTCGTCGAACAGGAACGCGGTGCCGGGGTGATCGTCGGACGGGACCGGGTACTGTAGCCCGGCGAGGTTCTTCAGTCGCTGGTAGCTCACGCCCGCCCACGCGGGCGCGACCTGCCGAATCTCCTCCATGACCGCTTCCGGCGACGGGAACGTGGTGGGAAGTCCCAGCCGGTTCGAGAGGTCCACAATGATCTCCCAGTCGGCGCGGGCGGTGCCGGGAGGATGAATGGCCTGGTGGGCCAGCTGGATCCGACGCTCGGTGTTGACGAAGGTTCCGGTTTTCTCCGCAAACGAGGCGCCCGGCAGCACCACGTCGGCGTAGCGCGCGGTCTCGGTGAGAAAGAGGTCCTGGACCGCGAGGAACTCGATGCTGCGGAACCAGGCCTCGGCGTGCGCGATGTCCGGGTCCGAGATGATGGGGTTCTCGCCCATGATGTACAGCGCGCGGATGGGCGAGCCTTCCTGGGTCATCTCGGTCACCTTGAGCCCCGGCGTGAGCGACATGCGCTCGGGCTCGACGCCCCAGACCCGCGCGAACTTCTCCCGCATGGCGGGGTCGGACACGGACTGGTAATCTGGGTACACGAACGGGATCGCCCCCATATCCGAGGCGCCCTGCACGTTGTTCTGACCCCGGACCGGCATCATGGCGGCGCCCCACCGCCCGATCATCCCGGTCGCGAGGATCAGGTTGAGCAGCGAGGTGACCATGTCGTGCCCGGTGAGGTGCTGGGTGAGACCCATGGCCCACAGCGTGGTGGTGTTGGGCCCCTTGGCGTACCGCTCGGCGGCCTGACGGATCAACGCCGCCGGGACGCCGGTGATGGCCTCGGCCCGTTCCGGCGGGTACGGGGCGACGGCCTGCTTCACCGCGTCGAAGCTCTTGGTGCGCTGGGCGATGAACTCCCGGTTCTCCAGGCCCTGGGCCAGGATGTGGTGGAGCATCGCGTTGAACAGCGCCACGTCGGTGCCTGGCTGCATCTGGAGGTGGATGTCCGCCAACCGGGCCAGCTCGATGCGGCGTGGATCGGCCACGATCAGGAAGGCGCCGCGCTTGTGGGCGCGCTTGAGCGAGGCCCCGAAGACCGGGTGGGTCTCCGTGGTGTTGGCGCCGGCGATGAAGATCACGTCGCAGGCTTCCTCGACCTCGCGCATGGAGCCCGACGCCGCCGCCGTATTGAGCGCCGCCTGCATGGCGGACACGCTGGTGGAGTGGCAGAGGCGGGTGCAGTGATCCACGTTGTTGGTGCCGAAGCGCGCGCGGATGAGCCGCTGGAGGAGATAGTTCTCTTCGTTGGTGCACTTGGCGCTCTGGAACACGGCCATCGCCTCGGGGCCGTGTTCTGCGTGGACCCGACTCATCTCCTGGGCCACCAGCTCCAGCGCTTCGTCCCAGGTGGCCTGGCGGAAGGGCTGGTACCAGTCGGGGGGTGTGGCGGCGCGCTCGCGGATGTCCATGGTCACGCGGTCCAGCAGGGGCAGGTCCCGGAGGCGCTTGCCGGTGGCGCGCGGCGGCGCCGGGTGCTTGAGTTCGTGTCCCTCGGCTTCGATCGAGCGCCACGGCCCGGCCCGGCGGTCGGCCCCGTTCGGGCCGGTCCAGACCCATCGCGTTCCACGCTTGACCCATCCCCTGCGGATCAACGGCGCCGTGAGCCGGTCGCGATGCTGTACGTAGTCGTAGCCGAAGCGACCCTTGACGCAGGTGGAGCCCTGATTCGGCGTGTCGAGCTCAATGCTGGGCGACGTCACGCGCAGCACCTCATCGTCCTCGACGTGCAACTCGATCCGGCACCCCACACCACAGTAGGGGCACACTGACTGCACCACCGGCTCCGCGGTGACGGGGATCTCGCCGAAGCGCTGCTGCGGCAGGACCTCGAAGATCGCTCCGGTCGGACACACGCGGACACACTCACCGCACCAGGTGCAGGCGGCCTTGTCCGGGTCGCCGTCGGCCCCCACGATGATCTGGGCCTGCTCCCCGCGATAGCCTACATCGAGGACGCCCACCACCTGGATGTCCTCGCACGCCCGCACGCAGCGGGTACAGAGGATACAGCGGGTCATGTCGTGACTGATCATGGGGTCGCCCGGCCGTTCGTCGCCCCGACGGAGCAGCGGCAGCCGCTGGCCCACCGGCGTGGGCTGGACCCCGTAGCGCACCACGTAGTCTTCGAACTGATTGTTGGGCCGCGCGCGGCCGCCGTTGATCAGGTGATCGGCGGGGTAGCGCTCGAGCAGCATCTTCAGGACACCGCGCCGCGCTGCGACCGCTTCCGGGGATTCGGTGGTGACCCGCATGTCCTCGGTGATCTTGGTGGCGCAGGCCGGGAGGAGCTTGGCCTGGCCGTCGACCGACACCACGCAGATGCGGCAGTTCCCGGCGATCGGCAGCTTGGGATACCAGCACAGCGTGGGGATCTCGACGCCGGCCCCGCGGGCCGCGTCGAGGATGGTGGCGCCGTCAGGCGCGGTGATGGTACGCCCGTTGATGGTGGCGGAGGGCATCGGCTGGAAGTTGGCCGGCGGGCAGCCCAGGTGCAAGGGAAGCGATGTCCCAAGCGCTACGGCTTATACGCCAAGAACCACCTGCCCCGCGCCGAGCGTCGCGCCCGCTCCACCATCCAACCGGTGTAGTAAGCCTGCAGGGCCTCCGGAGCGAGCGGCGTGACCCCGGGTGGGGGCTCGCTGGGCAGGACCAGGTGCGCGCCGCCGCGCGCGGTCCGACCCTTCAGCGTCTCCAGCACGCCGTGGCGAAGCCCAGGATCGAACTCGCCCAGCACCAGCGGGTCGAGCACGGTCAGCGCGGGGGTCACTTCGGGGAACCAGATGTCCAGGCTCACCACCAGCGCTTGGAACCGGCTGGCCAGGGCCTCGGCGGCGGCGCGGTGCTCGGCCGCTTCCACCGCGCTCAACGCGGAGTCGATGAACAGGACCTCGGTGTCGTGGGCGGCCAGGAACAGGGCCGCCGGAACTACCCCGGAGCCGATCACCAGCGCCAGGTCCCCCTCCTCCAGCCGCGCGACCAGGTCCTGGAGCGGCGTGCCCGCTTCCAGACCCCAGTGGGTGGCCTCCCGCTGCGCCCGGCGCAGCCGCACGTGTCGGTCTCGCCAGCGGCGGTAGCTGGGGAGGTTCAGCCGGCGCATGATCAACCGGTCCACGTGCTCCAGGACCAGCACCTCGGTCAGTACCAGCTGATCCTCGGTCCCCATCTCCAGCTCCCGCACCGCCTCGTCCGCGATGGCTAGCAGCTCGTCCCGGGTCAACTGGTCCTTGAACTCCTCGATCCGCTGCAGGATGAACTCCTCGTACTCCTGCTTCAGCGACCGCGCCTTGACCGCTGCGCGACGGGCTGGTTGCGGATTCGGGAGCATGCTCAGAAGCGGGCCGGCGGCATAGCACGCAACCTTGCCGAGTTCCTGGAGGACTGTCAACGCCAGCCGCCGTGCCCGGGGCCTTGACATATTGAGACATTTGTCGAAATATCTAACACTGGACCATGGCCGATACCGCGTTTCGGGCGCTCGCCGACCCCACCCGCCGCCGCATCCTCGAACTGTTGGCCGAGCGCGACCGCACCGCCGGAGAGATCGCGAGCCAGTTCAGCATCGCCTTCCCTTCGGTCTCGCACCATCTGCGGGTGCTGAAGGAGGCGGAGCTGGTCACGGCCGAGCGGGAAGGTCAGAGCATCCGCTATCGCATCAACACGACGGTGTCGCAGGACCTGGTGCGCTATCTGATGAAGCTGCTTGGGAGGCGATCATGATGCGCAGTCGCTGGCTGGGCTACATCGTGGCTGCCCTCGCGGCGGCCGCCTCAGCCTGGGCGTACCCGCGCTTGCCGCCGCGGGTGGCGATCCACTGGAGCCTGAGCGGCCAGCCCGACGGCTACGGCTCCAAGCTGCTCGCCGCCGTGCTGCTGCCGCTGATGATCCTGGCCATGCGGGGGTTGCTGAGCGTACTGCCCCGCATTGACCCGAAGGGGAAGAACTACCCGAAGTTCGCCAGCACGTACTGGCTGATCTTCAATGGCGTCATTGTCTTCTTTGGCGTGATCCACCTCGCGGTGCTGGCTTACGGCCTGGGCGCTCCGGTCCGGATGGACCGAGTGGTGGCTGCCGGTGTGGGCGTGTTGCTCATCGTGATCGGGAACTACATCACGCGGGTCGAGCCGAACTGGTTCATCGGTATTCGCACGCCATGGACCTTGTCCAGCGACCGCGTGTGGCGTCGCACGCACCGGGTGGGTGGCTGGATCCTGGTGACCGGTGGCGCGCTCGTCGTGCTGAGCCTGTTCGTGCCGGCCGGGGCCGCGCTGCCCATCCTGATCGCGACCATCGCCCTGGTGGCGGTGGTGCCGGTGGTGCTCTCGTACCTCTGGTGGCGGCGGGAGCGCGCAGGGGCTCGCCAAACCTAGAGTACGCGCAGCAGCGCGCCTTTGAGGTACCCGGTCTCCGGCACCGTCAGCAGCTCGGGGTGGTCGCTGCTCTGGCCGGTCACCTGCTCCAGGACTACGCGCCGGCCGCTGTCGGCCGCGGCGGCGGCAAGCATGTCGAGGAATGCGGCGCGGTTCACGTGGAACGAGCAGGACGCCGTGAACAAGACGCCGCCGGGCGCCAACAGCCGCAGCGCACGCAGGTTGATCTCCTTGTACCCGGCGAGCGCCCGGGGCACGGCGCTCTTCTGCTTGGCGAAGGCCGGAGGATCGAGCACGATGGTACCGAAGGTCCTGCCCTCGCGCTCCAGCGCGCGCAGCAGATCGAACGCGTTCGCCTCGCGCCATGCCACGTTGTCGCGAGCGTTCAGCGCGGCGTTCCTCCGGGCCACGGCCAGCGCGGCCGTGCTGCTGTCCACCGCCAGGACCCTGGGGCACCGACCGGCCACGTGGAGCGCGAACAACCCCTGGTAGGTGAACACGTCCAGCCCGTCGCCCTGTGCCAGCCGGCCCAGCAGCAGGCGATTCTCCCGCTGATCGAGGAACGCCCCGGTCTTCTGGCCTTCGCGTGGCGAAACCAGGTAGCGAATGCCGCCCTCCTGGACCTCGACCGTATCCGGCACGGAGCCTGCGGCCTCCAGGATCTCGAGGGGGAGGCCCTCATGCCGCCGAACCGCGGCGTCGTTTCGCAGCAAGACGCCCTGGGGTCGCAAGGTCTCCTGGATCGCCTCCAGCACGAGGGGACGGATCGCCTCCAGGCCGGCCGAGAGGATCTGCGCCACCACGACGTCACCGTAGCGATCCACGATCAGCGACGGCAGCCCGTCGCCCTCGGCGTGCACCACACGATAGGCGGTCGTATTCGGGGGGAGATCGGCGCGTCGCGCGGCGGCCGCCTCCACCCGGGCCCGCCACCAGGCGCCGTCGAGTGGGTCCTCTTCGCGGGTCAGCAGGCGCAGCCGGATCTCGGACGCCGGACTGAACAGTGCCTGCCCCAGGAATCGCCCCGACCGGTCCGTGACCGGTACCGGCCCGGCCGGCGTCCGCCCGGTCGTCAGGACGTCGGAGCGGTAGATCCACGGGTGTCCCTGCCGCCACCGCGCCGCGCCCTTGGCGGAGACCACGACGGCGGGCGTCACCGATCCGGGCGCAGGGCGCGGGCCTCGCGCAGGTAGATATGTTTGATGCGTGAGGGGTGCGTGGTGGTATTGACGTGCAGCAGGACGCGGATGCACCGCGCCAGGGCGCCGGGGACGTGCATTTCGGTGGCGCCCAAGAGCGGGACCGCGCTCCACCCCAGCTCGCGCGCGGCGCGGGCGGGATAGTCCCCGGAGAGGTCCGGCGTGGTGGTGAACAGCACGCTGGCGATGTCGTCGGGCTCGAGCTGGTTGGCCTGGGCCATCGCCGCCAGCAGCTCGCGCGTCGCCGCCAGGATGTCCTGAGGCGTGTCGCGCTCCACGGTGATGGCGCCCCGGATGCCGCGGACCGGCATGTCGTCTCCTCGTGCCGTTCCCATTGGTTTCGTCAAATCTGCCGTTTGCCGCGAACGCAGGGCAACCGCCAAGGTCGGCCGGCGGTGACTCGGCCCGAACAGTTGGAACGGCACTCGTGACGGTTGACCTGCGTCTGCTCGCGATCGTGGACCCCGACGTGCTGCGGGGTGGCGACCTCGTCCTGGCCGCGCGCGCCGCGGAGGCAGGCGGCGCCACGGCCCTCCAGCTGCGCATGAAGCGGGCCGGCGCGGGTGCGATGCTGGCCGCGGCCCGCCGCCTCCGTGACGAGCTGGTGCACGTCGGGGCCGACGACCTCCCGGTAGAAGCCCTGCGGCTGGTAGCCCCGCGGGGCTTTCGGATCGGCGTCTCGGTCGGGACGCCGGCCGAAGCGGCTGCCGCGGGCCGGGCCGGCCCGGACTACTGGAGCGTCGGCTCGGTGTTCGCCACGGCCAGCAAGGCGGATACCGGGGCCCCGATTGGGCTTCCGGGTTTTCATGCGCTCGCCGCGCTGGCGCCCGCCGGGATGCCGGTCATCGGCATCGGCGGCATCACGGCGGACAACGCGGGCTCACTGATCCAGGCCGGCGCCCGGGGCGTCGCGGTGATCAGCGCGATCTTCGCCGCCGCCGACGTCCAGGGGGCGGCGAAACGGATACGGGAAGCCGTGGACCAGGCGCTGGCCGGCCGTAAGACGTGAGATGTGAGAAGTGAGAAGTCCCTCTCACGTCTCACCGTCCGTCCGCGGTCATCCGCCGCACCTCCGCCACGGCCCGCACGTGCTCGCGAAGCGTCCGGGAGAATACATGCTTGCCGTCGGGGCGCGCCACCAGATACAGGAAGCCGGTGCGCTCCGGATAGAGGGCGGCCTCCATGCTGGCCGACGACGGCTGGCCGATGGGCGTAGGCGGCAGGCCCTTGATCAGATAGGTATTGTGCGGCGAGCGGACCTGATAGTCCTTCTCGAACAACCGGCGCCGGCGGCCCAGCGCATAGATCACGGTAGGGTCCGCCTGGAGGCGCATGCCCCGTTCCAGGCGGTTGTGATAGACGGACGACACATAGGGCCGGTCGGGGCCGAAGCGGACCTCGCCCTCGATAATGGACGCCAAGGTCACGATCTCGCGACGGGTGAGGCGCAGCGCGTGGAGCCGGGCGTTCCATTCGGGCCGCCAGCGCGCCTCGAACTCTTCCACCATCATGCGCACCACCTCCGGCGCGGTGACGCCGTGTCGGACCAGATAGGTGCTGGGGTAGAGGTAGCCTTCCAGCACGCCTGGGGCGGCGCCCACCCGCCGGGCCAGCGCGGAGTCGTGCGCGGCGGCCGTGAAGTCGGGAGCCGGAATCCCGAGTTGCTGCGCGACGGAGGCCGCGACCTCGCTCAGCATCAGGCCCTCAGGAACCACCAGGCGGCGGAGAGCCTCGCGCCCGCTGGTCACCACCTTGAGGACCCGGAGCACCGGCAGGTTGGGGACGAACTCGTAGACCCCGGCCTTGATCTCGTCGGACTTGCCGAACAGGCGGGCGTAGAAGGAGAACGCGGCGGGGGAGCCGATCACGCCATGCGCCCGGAGGCTCTCGGCCGTGGTCGAGAGGGTGGCGCCGGGGGGGATGGTGACCTGGACCCGGGGCCCGTTGGGCCCCCCGGCCCGGCAGGCCATGGCCAGGACGAGTGCCGTTCCAACTGGTATCGCCAAAGGCGCCGAGAGCAACGTACTTGGTCTGAACCGTTGGAACGGCACGAGCACGGCCCACCGGCCCATCCGAGTCATGAACGTCGGTGGTCCAGACATGCCTGCAGCAGCAGCGTCGCCGCCAGCGGGTCCGCCGTGCGCCGCGCACCGGCTCCCGCCCCGCCCGTCTCCCGCTGCGCCCGGTGCACCCGAGCCGTGGTCATCCGCTCATCCCAGTACGCGACCGGAAGTCCGGTCTTGGTGGCGATCAACGCGCCGGTCTCGCGAGCGGCCTGCGCCGCCGCGCTTTCGGCGCCCGAGGCGTCGAGCGGGAGGCCCAGCAACACCCCGACGGGGTGGTAGGTCTCGAGGTAGGGTCTGAGCTGGGCCATCGGAAACCGTCTACCCGCGCGGCGGGTGAGGGTGCCAAGTGGCGTGGCCACGGTCTGAGCCGGATCCGAGATGGCGAGGCCGATGCGCTTGGTGCCCCAGTCGATGGCGAGGAGACGCCCGTACCGGGGAAAGGGGAAACGGGAAACGGGAAAGGCACGACCGGCGTGCTCCCCTTCCCCTTTCCCTTTTCCCGTTTCCCGTGCCGTCATCCCTGCTGCATCGACGCGAAGAACTCCTTGTTGCTCTTGGTCCGCTTCATGCGCTCCAGCAAGAACTCGATCGCCTCGACCGGGGGCATGTCGGCCAGGAAATTGCGCAACAGGTAGACCTTGTTGAGCTCCTCTTTGTCGAGCAGCAGCTCTTCCTTGCGCGTGGAGCTGCGGACCACGTCCATCGACGGCCATATTCGGCGGTCGGCGATCTTCCGGTCCAGCAGGATCTCCGAGTTGCCGGTCCCCTTGAACTCTTCGAAAATCACCTCGTCCATCCGGCTCCCGGTCTCGATCAGGGCCGTCGCAATGATGGTGAGGGAGCCTCCGCCCTCGATGTTGCGCGCGGCGCCGAAGAAGCGCTTGGGCTTCTGGAGGGCGTTGGCGTCCACCCCGCCGGACAGGATCTTGCCCGAATGCGGGATCACTACGTTGTGGGCCCGCGCCAACCGGGTGATGGAGACCAGCAGAATGATCACGTCGCGCCCGTGCTCCACCAGTCGCCTCGACTTTTCGATGACCATGTCCGCCACCTGCACGTGCCGGTCTGCCGGCTCGTCGAAGGTGGACGAGATCACCTCGGCGCCCTTCACGTTCTCCTCCATGTCCGTCACCTCTTCCGGCCGCTCGTCGATCAGCAACACGATCAACACGGCGTCCGGGTGATTCTCCGAGATGGAGTTGGCGACTTTCTGGAGCAGGATGGTCTTGCCGGCTTTGGGTGGGGAGACGATCAGTCCGCGCTGGCCGAACCCGATGGGGGTGAGGAGATCCATGACCCGCATCGAGAGGTCGGTGTCCTTGCGCTCCAGCCGCACCCGGCGCTCCGGATACCGCGGCCGGAGGTTGTCGAACGCGATCCGGTGCTTGGCCTTGTCGGGGTCGTCGAAGTTGACCTTCTCGACCTTGAGCAGCGCGAGGTAGCGCTCCCCCTCTTTGGGCGGCCGCACCTGGCCCAGCACCGTGTCCCCGGTCCGCAGATCAAACCGCTTGATCTGGCTGGGGCTCACGTAGATGTCGTCCGGGCCGTACAGGTAATTCCAGTCCTGGCTGCGGAGGAACCCGTACCCTTCCGGCAGGATTTCCAATACGCC
>JACPAP010000140.1 GCA_016180765.1 Gemmatimonadota bacterium | reverse complement strand
AGCGCCACCGCTCGCGCGGTGCCGAGCTCCTCGCCGATGTTCCCCAGCAGGCCCTGATGTCTGAGATCACCACCTCGGGCGTCCAATGCTGCGGGCGGATCCCGAGCAACCGGAATTCCAGGGGCAGGCGCTCGGGGGCCCGGTTGGCTTCGTCTATGTAGGCGTTGATCCCCGCCACGAAGGCGTTCACGATCGCGGCGCCGCGGGGGTGGTAGTGTGCCAGCTCCTGGGCCAGGTCTTTTCGGAACTGGAACAGCCGCGTGCCGATGTCGCGTTTGAGCTCTCGGGGGCCGAGCACCTCGGCCACCGTCCCGGTCGCCTGGCGGCGCCACAGCTCGAGTTGAAACAGCCGGTCCCGCGCCGCAGTGTAACCTTGCGCGAAGAACAGGTCGTGCTTGGTCTCGGCGTAGATGTGGGAGATGCCCCAGTGGAGGATTTCTACCGGGCGCTCGAGTCCCTCGACTACGAACCCGGTCTGAGCGTCAGCGGTCGGGAAAGGGGAAACGGGAAACGAGAAACCAACGACTGCAAGCCACAGCACCACGCTCAGCGCGCGACCGATTGTGCTCATATCGCCTCCGGGCTTGCGGGAACTTGGCCCGAACGAGCAGGGCCCGCAACTTGAGATCCCCTCACGCTGCGCCTCATGCCATCTTTAGAGTGAACCAGAGACATCGCGCTCACCGAGGAATCGCTTGAGAGGGATGGGAAATGGCAGCCGTAGCGGAGAAACGAGAGGCAGAGGAGCCGAGCACGTTCGCCCTTAGCCTCAGCTTCAAGGATGGATACGAGTTCGCGGTGGACTTTCAGCATACCGGCGTCGCGGAGCTGGTCGTGGACGAGCATCCACCCATCGGGGCGGGCAGAGGGCCCAACCCGGCACGGATGCTGGCGGCGGCCGTGGGACACTGCCTGGCCTCGAGCCTTCTGTTCTGCGTGCGCAAAGCGCGCATCGATGTACGGGACTTCCCGGTTCGCGTCGAAGGAACCATGGTGCGAAACGAGCGCGGACGGTTGCGGGTCGGCGAGCTCAAGGTGCAGCTCGCGCCGGAGATTCGCGTCGAGGATCGGGGGCGCCTCGGCCGTTGCCTGGAGATCTTCGAGGACTTCTGTGTCCTGACGCAGAGCGTCCGCCACGGCGTCAAGGTCGAGGTCGACGTCGCGCCGCAGCCTTGAGGTAGCCACCGCCGCCGCATAAGGTTGCCTCATGCGCGACGCGCTCAACCTCGGTGGTATCTGCCTGCTGGTGTTAGCAGCGGCCCGTGCAGCCCCTCCGGCCGCTGCGGCCCAGCGGGCTCAGCCGACGTTCGCGAAGGACATCGCACCCATCCTTTACCGCCAGTGCCTCGGGTGTCACCGGCCGGACGGCTCCGCGCCCTTCAGCCTCCTTTCCTACCAAGACGCGCGCGACCGCGCTGCCCCGATCGCCGCGGCGGTCGAGGCCCGGCGCATGCCGCCGTGGCTGCCCGAGCGCGGCGCCGTGCGGTTCGCCAACGAACGGCGGTTGACCGGCCAGGAGATTGCGTTGATTCGGCGATGGGTGGAGGCCGGAGCGCCCGAGGGGGACAAAGCAGCTCTCCCGCCGGCCCCGGAGTTCCCGGACGGTTGGCAGCTGGGGGAGCCTGATCTCGTCGTCGAGCTGCCAGCGTACCGGGTCCCGCGGCACGGCACGGACGTGTATCGCAACCTGGTCGTGCCCCTGCCCATCGGTGAGACGCGATACGTGGGCGCCGTGGAAATGCGGCCGGGCAACGCGCGGGTGGTGCATCACGCGCGGCTGATGGTGGACACCACGGCCTCGTCGCGCGAGATGGACGCTCAGGATGCCGAGCCCGGCTTTGACGGCATGGACGTGATGAGCCACGCGATGACCCCCGGCGGCTTCTTTCTGGGCTGGACCCCGGGCAAGGTGCCCACCCGTGGAGCCGACGATATGGCCTGGCCCATCGAGCCCGGGACCGACCTCGTGCTGCAGCTGCACCTGCGACCCAATGGCCAACTTGAGGTGGTCCGCCCCCTGATGGGCTTCCACTTCGCGGCGCGGTCCCCGGCGCGCCGTCCCACGCTGGTGCTGTTCAACTGGAAAGCCATCGACATTCCACCGGGGAAGAAGGACTACGTGGTCGCCGACTCGTACACCCTGCCGGTGGACGTGCAGGTCCTGGGCGTCTACCCGCACGCGCATTACCTCGCCACGGTGATGGACGCCTTCGCCGAGTTCCCGGACGGCTCGGAGCGCCGGCTGCTCCGCATCAAGGACTGGGACTTCAATTGGCAGGACGAGTATCGCTACGAGGAGCCGATCCTGATCCCCAAGGGCTCCACCCTCACGATGCGCTACGTGTACGACAACTCGGCCGGCAACCCGCAGAATCCCAACCGGCCGCCCAAGCGCGTGACCTACGGCCCCAACTCCACCGACGAGATGGGAGACCTGATTCTTCAGGTGTTGCCGCGGACCGCCGAGGACCGGGCTCTGCTGGAACGGGACCTGGCATGGAAGTACGCAGCCCAGGATGCGGGGTGGTTCGCCGACCGCGAGCTAGCTCGGGGGAGCCTCCTGGCTCTCCGCGGAGACTACGCCCAGGCCCTTGACCACTTTCGCGCGGCGCTGGATAACCGGGCCGATGCGCGGGCCCACGCGGCACTGGCCGGGGCCCTGGCCGTGCAGGGCGAGTTCCCGCAGGCCTTGCTCCATGCGCGGGCGGCGCTTCAGCTCCAGCCTGAGGACGCGCTCGGCCTGGCGGCGATGGCACGCATTCTCGCCCAGCATCCCGACCCGGCCACCCGTAATCCCGGGGAAGCGCGGACCCTCGCCGGGCGGGCCGCGCGGGCCGTCGGCGCCGAGGACGCGGCGGGGCTGGAGGCTGTGGCCGCCGCGTATGCCGCCACCGGAGCCCGCGGTCGCGCGGCGCGTTCGATCGAGCGGGCCATGGCCGCGGCCACGCGCGCGGGGGATGATAGCCTCGGCGTGGCGCTGGCGAACCGGCTCGAACAGTATCGGCGTCCGTGACGGGTTCTCGACCCGAATCCCTATCCTGAAGGATCACTTGAT
>JACPAP010000272.1 GCA_016180765.1 Gemmatimonadota bacterium | reverse complement strand
CTTCT
The DNA here is from genome assembly GCA_016180765.1 of Gemmatimonadota bacterium. Taxonomy (GTDB): domain Bacteria; phylum Gemmatimonadota; class Gemmatimonadetes; order Gemmatimonadales; family GWC2-71-9; genus JACPAP01. Next base: position 12,994 of record JACPAP010000272.1, on the reverse strand, counting down.
CCGTGGACCAGCCACACCTGGCGCGGCGGCCGGTCCATGCGCCCCAGCCAGTCCAGCAGCTCCTGTTGGTCGGCGTGCGCCGAGAGGCCGTCCAGCGTTTCGATCCGGGCCCGCACCGGGACCTCGGCGCCGAGCACGCGCAGGCTCTTGGCCCCTTCCTGCAAGGCCCGGCCGCGGGTCCCGGCCGCCTGGAAGCCGACCAGCAGGACGGTGGTCCGCGCCTCGGGCAGCCGCAGCTTCAGGTGGTGCAGCACCCGGCCGCCGGTCGCCATGCCGCTGGCCGACACGATGATGAACGGTCCGGTGAGACGGTTCAACGCGCGGGACTCGTCCCGGGTGCGCGCCAGATGGTAGTGTCTTGTCCGAAGCGGGTGGTGTCCGTGGTTGAGCAGCGTTTCCATGCCCAGGTCGTGGTCTTCGGGATGACGCAGGTAGATCTCGGTGGCGTCGATCGCCATCGGGCTGTCTACGTAGGTCGGGAGCGCCGGAATGCGGCCGTCTTCTTCGAGCTGCCGCAGCAACCAGACCACGGATTGGGTGCGGCCCACGGCGAAGGCCGGGATCACCAACACGCCGCCCCGCCGCGCGGTCTCGGTGACGATGTCGGCCAGCTCCTGCGCGGCGTCGGTGGCGTGCCGGCGGTTGCCGTAGGTGGATTCGAGCAGCAGCACGTCCGATTGCGGCACCGGCTCGGGGCCGCGAAGGATCGGCTGATGCGGGCGCCCCAGATCGCCGGAGAACACCAGCCGCGAGGGCCGTTTCCCGTCGAGCGTCAGGTCCACGGTGGCCGAGCCCAGGATGTGGCCCGCCCGCCGGAAGTGCGCCGTCACGCCGCCGGCGACCGGGAAGTCCTGGTCGTAGGATCGGGGGACCAGGCGATCCAGGGCCTCGAGGGCGTCGGCGGTGGTGTAGAGCGGGAGGGCGGGTTGGTGCTTCGCGAAGCCGATGAAGTTGGCGTGCTCCGCCTGCTCCTCCTGGAGGTGGGCCGCGTCCGGCAGCATGATGGTGAGCAGATCCGCGGTGGCGGCGGTGCAGTAGACCGGTCCTGAGAAGCCGGCGGCTACCAAGCGCGGCAGATACCCCGTGTGATCCAGGTGGGCGTGGCTCAGCACCACCGCGTCCAGGGTCGCCGGGTCTCCTACGCGCTCCGTCCAGTTCCGGAGCCGCAAGGCTTTAAGTCCCTGCAACAGACCGCAGTCCAGCAGCACCCGCTGGTTGCCGGCGTGCACCAGGTGCATGGAGCCCGTGACCGTCCCGGCTCCACCCAGGAACGCGACCTTGTGGTGCGCCTTCACGCTGCCTCCTTGAGGGAGCGCAGACCGGGTAGATTCTACACGTACCTGTTAGGCGCGACCACCCGCGCCCGAGCGATCTATGAAGTGGTCCTGGAGACTCGGCTCCGTCGCCGGCATCGGGATCTTCGTCCACTGGACCTTCCTGCTGCTGATCGGTTGGATCGTGCTGCTGCACGTCCAGCGGGGGGCGGGCGCCGGTGCCGCGATCGCCGGCGTGGTGCTGGTGCTGGCCGTGTTCGGGTGTGTGGTGCTGCACGAGCTGGGGCACGCGCTCACCGCCAAGCGGTTCGGCATCCGGACCCGGGACATCACGCTGCTGCCGATCGGCGGCGTGGCCCGGCTGGAGCGCATGCCGGACGATCCGGGCCAGGAGCTGTGGGTCGCGTTGGCCGGGCCGGCCGTCAACGTGGTGATCGCCGGGGCGTTGTTCTTCTCGCTGCAGTTCACCGCCAGCCTGTGGTCGCTCTCCGAGGCCGCCCGCGTGGGCGGCGGCCTGGTGAGTCAGCTCATGTGGATCAACGTGGTGCTGGTCGCCTTCAACCTGCTCCCGGCGTTCCCCATGGACGGCGGGCGGGTGCTGCGGGCGCTCCTGGCGCGACGCCTGGCGTACGCGCGCGCCACGCAGATCGCGGCCACCGTCGGTCAAGGGATGGCGATCCTCTTCGGCGTGGTCGGGCTGTTCTCCAACCCCATGCTCATGTTCATCGCGTTGTTCGTGTATCTCGGCGCGCAGGAGGAGGCGCACCACGTCCAGCTGCGCTCGTTGCTCAGCGGGATCCCGGTTCGCGACGCGATGATGACCCGGTTCACGGTGCTGCGCGAAGACGACAGCCTGGCCGCGGCGGTGCGAGAGCTGCTGGCGGGATCGCAGCAGGACTTCCCGGTGGTCCGCGACGACCGGGTGGTGGGGGTACTGCCACGGCAGGATCTGGTTCGATCGCTGGCGGCACAGGGGCAGCAGGCCCGGGTGGGCGACGTGATGCGCAAGGACTGCGCCACGGCGGAGGACACCGAGATGCTGGATGGGGCGTTTCAGCGCATGCGCGCGGCCAACTGCCCCACCGTGCCGGTGGTGCACGGAGGCCGCCTGGTGGGCGTCCTGACCCTGGAGAACGTGGGCGAGCTGATGATGATCAGCTCGGCGTATCAGACGGCCGTGGCGCGCGGCCGCGTGGACGACATCTATAGGCCGGAAGCCTGACGGGGGCCGCCGGGCCGCGGACGGGGCGGCAGCGGCAGAAGCGGCCGCACTTCCCCGTGGAACACGCCACCCCCTCGCGGGTTGAGAAAGACAGGGCGCCCTCGCCGCCTGGACAACCGGCGACCGCCTTTGTATAACTAACAACTGTTAGCAATAGTACTCGCGGGTCCGTAGGTCTGGCCCCGGAGCCACCGCTTTCCCTCATGAGGAGGTTGGTATGATGCAACGCTGGATTGCCGGTCTTGGCGTCAGCACCCTGTTCGCGATCGCCGCGCCCACCGCGGCCCGCGCCCAGGCCGCGGCGCCGCAGGAAGTAACCGTCACCGGCACGGTGGTAGACGTGACCTGCAAGTTCATGAAGGGGGTCTCCGGCGACGCGCACCGCAAGTGCGGCGAGGTGTGCGCCAACGCCGGCCTGCCGTTGGCCATCTTGAGCGATGACGGCAAACTGTACATCCCCCTGGGTCCGGACGTCGCCCAGCCGCCGGCCGACCTCAAGGCCCACGTGGATCACAAGGTGACCGTGAAGGGCAGAGTGATCACCAGCAGCGGGGCGAACGGGATCGTGATCTCGAGCGTCTCGATGTAGCGACATGAACGACGTCGCCGGAGCGGGCCGGGGCATTCCCCGGCCCGCCCTGTTCGCAGGCATAGCCGTGGTGGTGGCGGGCCTCGCGTGGCTGGCCGCCGGAGGCGGGCCCACCACCGTCCGCCGGGGCCCTATCGCGGTGCCCAATCCGGACGCGGAGCCGGAGACCGAGTTCCTGGTGGGGCGGGTGCGCCACGTGGTGGCGGCGGACGCCCCCGCGCGGCTGCTGCCGGACACGGTGTTTCCCGAGGAGCCGGCGCGGCTGTTGTGGCTGCAGGGCCGAACTGCGGCGCCGCTCGCCCGCGGAGGCGTGGTCGTTCCGGATGGCGCAGGGGGGCTGGTACGCTTCGACGAGCGGTTGGCCTTGGGTCGGCCGCTCGCGCTGGCCGGTCGCGAGCTGCTGAGCGCCGCGGGGACCCGCGACGGGAGCATCTGGGTGGCGGACGCTGAGGGAGCGGTGCTGCGGGTGGGCCCGGATGGGACCCAGCGCAGCGCGGCCGCCGTGCCCTTCGACTACCCGGCCTTGGCGGCGGACCCGACGCGCGAAGACGTGTGGCTGGTCCGAAGCGCCCATCGGTGGAACTTCCGCGTGCCCTCCGGGGCGCCGTTGCTGGTGCGCTTGGACCCTGCCGGAGTGGCGGTGGGCGAGCTAGGCGCGACCGTGGTGCCGGCCGAGCGGCTGCTGTCGGAGTTCGCCAGCAGCGGTCACCTGGCGGTGTCCGGAGACACGGTGTACTTCGCGCCGTTCATTCGGGATGAGGTGATCGCCTTCTCCCGGAGCGGGGACACGCTCTGGGTAGCGAGTCGGGAGCTGCCGCAGAGCACCGCGCAGCCGCGATTCGAGGTCGCCGGCGGCTCGCCCACCATCGAGTACTACCCGGTCAACCTGGGCCTTGCGGTCGGTCCCGACCAGCGGCTCTACGTCTTGAGCACACCGGGCTTCACCACCGGCGCGGGGCGTCTGGATGTGTTCGATCGCGTTACCGGCACGCTGGTACGGAGCGCCACGCTGCCCACGGCGCTGCCCACGATTGCGGCGGACGCCGGGGGCCGAGTGTACCTGCTGGAGGAGTTCCGGCTGCTGGCGGGCACGCCACCGGACCTCCGTGAGCCGTTCGCTGACTTCGCGCTGGATCGGCTGGGCGGTGGCCGGATGACGCTGGCCGATCTCTGGGGGAAAGTGACCCTGATCAACTTCTGGGCCAGTTGGTGTCATCCCTGCCGCACCGAGATGCCGGCCCTGGACAGCCTGCGGCGCGAGATCGTGGAGCCGGACTTCCTGTTCCTCACGATGAACGAGGACGTGAACTCGGCCGACGCCGAGGCGTTCATGCGGGAGTTGGGATTCGATTTTCCGGTGCTGCTGGGCCGAGGACGACTTCGCGAGCGCTATCACTACCTGGGATTACCGTACACGGTGCTGCTCGACCGCGACGGCAAGGTGGTGCAGCGGTGGCTGGGGTTTGCGGGACACGAGCAGATTCTGGCGGAAAAGTCATTGATTCGGGCCGAGCTGGAGCGGGGAGCGGCCACCGCAAGCACCGCCTCCACCCGTCACCAGCACTGAGATAACGGACGTACAACGGGCAACGTGCAACGTACAACGGAGGTGTCCGCGCCCTTCCGTTGCACGTTGTTCGTTGCACGTCCGTTCTAGGAAACCATCGCCTTCTTCCTCTTCGCGAGCCAGGCATCCAGGCTGAAGCTCCCGCTCCCATGTCCCCAGAAGAGCAACCAGATGTAGCAATAGAGGAGCGGCAGCTCGCCCCGATTGCCCCACCACCAGATGGAGCGGTCGCCAAAGCCCCAGTGGCGCCAGAAGTAGGTAACCGCCATCTCGCCGGCGATGACGAACGCCACCTGTGGGGTGAATAGACCTAGCGTCATCAGCAGGCCGCCGAAGAACTCCAGCAGGCCCGCCATGCCAAACGGCCAAAACCGGTCGAGGAACATGCCGAAGGGTACGATCGGCGCCGCGGGCTGCTCCGCGCCGAACAGGCCGAAGAGCTTCTGGCCGCCGTGCGTCATGAAGGCCAGTCCGGCGACGATGCGGAGGGCGTTGTACGAGATCGGTTGCAGACGTTGCATGAACGTGCTGAGCATAGCGTCTCCTCGGGTGAGGGGGTTTCCTAGGCTACGTCGCGCGGGCGGCCAGTGTTGAGCCTCGCGCCGCGCCACAGGAAGAACGCCGGTATCCCGCTGCCGATCAGCACGATGCCGAGCGCCGCGTTCCGCGGGTTGGACCACACGGTGCTCACCACGGCGAACATGGCGGCGAGCACGAAGAAGATCGGCACCGCAGGGTAGAAGGGCATTCGATACTCCGGGCTCCCCGCCTGGTCCCGTCCGCCCCCTGCGGCCTCTGCGGCCCCTCCGGCCCGTCTATAGTAGAACAACGTTGCGCCCACCAGCCCGAAAAAGATCCAGTCCCCGAAGACCACGTAGTCCAGCAGCTGGCCGTAGGTGCGCGTCGCCACCAGCAGGATAGCCCAGCCGGCCTGGATCACCAGCGCCGCCGCGGGCGCCCGGAAGCGCGGATGCAAATCCGCCGCGCGGCCGAAGAACACGCCATCCGCGGCCATGGTCTGGTACACTCGCGGCGCGGCCAGGATGGCGAGGTTCAAGAACCCGAAGGTGGACGCCGCGATGCCCAGCGCGATGACGGTGGCGCCCGCGGGGCCCAGCGCGGCGCGCATCACGTCGGATGCCGGGGCGGTGCTGGCGGCCAGGCCGGCCACGCCCAGCACCTTGAGGTACGCGAGGTTGGCGAGCAGGTACACCAGCACCACGCCCACCACGCCCAGGATGATGGCGCGGGGCAGGTCGCGCCGGGCGTCCTTGAGCTCCGCCGCCACGAAGTTGGTGCTCTGCCAGCCGCCGTAGGCGAAGAGGACCGGAATCAGGGCGGCGCCTATGGAGGCGGCAGAAGCGGCAGGGGCGGCAGCAGCCGGAGAGGCGGCAGGGGCGGCAGGGGCGGCAGAGGCGGCAGAAGAAGCAAACCACAAGCCGGCGACGATGAGTGCCGCCAGTGCGAGCAGCTTGAGGATCGTGAGGATGTTCTGCGTGACGCTACCAGGCTTGATGCCGAGGTAGTTGATGGTAGAGAGCACGGCGATGGCGCCCATGGCGAGCGGCGCCGTGGCCGTGGTGGAGAGCCCGGCCAGGCTGATGGTGTAGGTCGCGAAGGTAACCGACACGGCGGCGATGCCGCCGCTGTTGATGACCAGCAGCTCGGTCCACCCGTAGAGGAAGGCCGGCAGAGGCCCGAAGGCGTCACGCAAGTACACGTATCCGCCGCCGGCCAGCGGCTTGCGCGCTCCCAACTCGGCGAAACACCACGCTCCAGCGAGAGCGACCGCGCCGCCCAATACCCACACGCCGAGGACCAGCGCGGGCTGGGACACCCGCTGTGCGACCACAGCGGGATTGAGGAAGATGCCGGCGCCGATAATGCCTCCCATGACCAGCATGGTGGCGTCGAACACGGAGAGGCGTTGCGCGTAGGAGACGCGATCAGGCATGGGCGGCGAGTATAGCGGACGTGCGGCAAGGCGCCAGGGCAGCCACGTGGCGCAGCGGTGCACGCCCACACGGGTCCCTCTGCGCGCTAGCAGTTCCGCGCCCGCCGCAGACGATGGGAGTTTCCAAGGCGCGCGCTCCACTGACGCGCGCTCCGGACCCATGTGGGCGTGCACCGCTGCGCCGCCCTACCGCGGGACCGCCTGATGGGTCTAGGTTACACGCGCCCATGCCCCTCCCCAAGGTCGTGAGCGTCGGCGCCGGGTTCGGCGGCCTGTCGTGCGCCCGCGCGCTGGCAGGCAAACCGGCGGACGTGCTGCTGGTGGATCGCCACAACTACCATCTGTTCACGCCGCTGCTCTACCAGGTGGCGAGCTCCTTGCTCAATCCCAGCGACATCGCGTACCCCATTCGCGCGGTATTTCGCGGGGCCCGCAACGTGCGGGTGCGCGTGGGCGAAGTCGCCGGCGCGGACTTCGACGCCCATTGGGTGGCGGTGAGAGACGTGGACGGGGGAGTGGTGCAGCGACTGGAGTACGATTACCTGGTGCTGGCGATGGGGAGCAGCTCCCAGTTCTTTGGGAACGTCGGCATCGCGAACGCGTCCCACGGGCTCAAGGACCTGCCCGAAGCGCTCGAGCTGCGAAACCACGTGCTCCGCTGCTTCGAGGCGGCCTCTGGCGAGCCGGACGAGGAGGCGCGCCGGCCCTGGCTCACCTTCGCGATCGTGGGCGGCGGCCCCACCGGGGTGGAGTACGCCGGCGCGCTGGTAGAGCTGATCCGGCTGGTCCTGGTCAAGGACTACCCCGAGCTCAATCTGCGCAAGGTCCATATCGTGCTGGTCGAGGCGCGGGATCAGATCCTGCCGGCGTTTCCCAAGGTCCTGGGTGACGACGCCGAGCTGCGGCTCCGGCAGCGGGGCATCGATGTGCGGCTCAACACCCGGGTCGAGAGCGTGGCCGGCGACGGGATCACGCTCTCGGGCGGGGAGAAGCTTCGGTCCAAGACGTTGGTGTGGGCCGCCGGGGTGAAGCCCAGCGAGTTGGTCGCCCATCTCCGGCTGCCGTTGACCAGGAGCGGGCGGGTGGAGGTGGACCCGCATCTCCGGGTCGCCGACTACGAGCGGGTATTCGCCATCGGCGACATCGCGTCGGTCCCGTACCGGGGCGGGGAGATGCCGCAATTGTCGGCGCCGGCCATGCAGGAGGGGCGCAGTGTGGCGCGGAACATCCTGCGGGCATCTCGGGGCGCGCCGCTGGAGACGTTCCGGTACCTCGACAAAGGCATCATGGCCACCATCGGGCGCCATGATGCGGTAGCGCTGCTGGGGGGTGTCGCGCTCAAGGGGTTGATCGGGTGGCTGACCTGGCTGTTCGTGCACCTCTACTACATCATCGGGTTTCGCAATCGCATCGTGGTGCTGATCGAGTGGGCGTGGGATTACTTTCGCTATGACCGACCGATACGGCTGATCGAGCGAGCCAAAGAGAGCAAGTCATAACGACCGCGCTCACCGCGTACCGCTCACCCTTCGGTGAGCGGTGAGCGGGGGAGCAACAGGGAGTTTTCGCATGCCGAACGTGATCCGCACCATCAGTCCCGTAGACGGCGAGACCATCGCCGAATACCGCGAGTGGGCCTGGAAGAAGGTGGACCGGGTCCTGCTCTTGGGCGGCGCGGCGCAGCAGGAGTGGCGCCGGACCGGCTTCGAGGAGCGCGCGCGTTGCCTCAGGAAAGCTGGCGAGATCCTGCGGAAGAACGCCGAGCAGTACGCGGAGCTGATGGCGACGGAAATGGGGAAGCCTTTGGCGCAGGGGAAGGCGGAGGTCGAGAAGTGCGCCTCGGCCTGCGACTACTACGCGGAGAAGGCGGCGGGTTTCTTGAGCGCCGAGGCGACCGCGACGGACGCCTCGCGAAGCTTCGTGGCGTTCGAGCCGCTGGGCACCGTCCTCGCGATCATGCCGTGGAACTTCCCGTTCTGGCAGGTCTTCCGGTTCGCGGCGCCGGCGTTGATGGCGGGGAACGCGGGCGTGTTGAAGCACGCCTCCAACGTCTTCGGGTGCGCCCTGGCCATCGAGGAGATCTTCCGCGGCGCCGGCTTCCCCAAGGACCTGTTCCGCGCCGTGCTGGTGGGCTCCAAGCGGGTGAAGAAGATGATCCAGCATCCCGCGGTGACGGCGGTGACGCTCACCGGCAGCACGCCTGCCGGGAAAGCGGTGGCCGCCCAGGCGGGCGGGTTGGTGAAGAAGACGGTGCTCGAGCTGGGCGGGAGCGATCCCTACGTGGTGCTGGAAGACGCCGACCTCGATCTCGCCGTCGAAACCTGCGTCAATGCCCGGCTGATCAACACCGGGCAGAGCTGCATCGCGGCCAAGCGGTTCATCGTGGTGCGGCGGGTGCTTCAGGAGTTCACCGACCGCTACGTGGCGCTGATGCGCCAGAAGAAGTTCGGGCGGCCGCTGGAGCCGGGGATCGATCTGGGCCCCATGGCGCGGGTGGACCTGCGCGACCAGCTGCACGATCAGGTCCAGCGGTCGGTCGCGCACGGCGCGAAGATCCTGATCGGCGGGGCGGTGGCGCCGGGTATCGGAGCATTCTATCCGGCGACGGTGCTGGCGGACGTAAAGCCCGGCATGCCGGCGTACGACGAGGAGCTGTTCGGCCCGGTCGCCGCGATCATCGAGGCGGCGGACGAGCGGGATGCCATCCGCATCGCCAACGACACCAGCTTTGGGCTGGGCGCCGCGGTGTTCACCCGGGACCTGGCGCGGGGCGAGCGGATCGCCAAGGAGGAACTCCAGGCCGGCGCCTGCTTCGTCAACGCGTTCGTCAAGTCGGACCCTCGGCTCCCGTTCGGCGGGATCAAGGAATCCGGCTACGGGCGGGAGCTGTCGAGCTTCGGGATCCGGGAGTTCGTCAATGTCAAGACGGTCTGGGTGAAGTGAATCTTCGCGACCTGCAGGTACTGCTGGCGTATCACTACTGGGCCCGCGACCGCGTGCTGGACGCGGTGGAGGCCTTGAGCCCCGAGCAGTTCACCCAGGACCTGGGCAGCAGCTTCAAGTCGGTGCGCGACACGCTGGCGCACATCTACTTCGCGGAATGGATCTGGTACATGCGGTGGACGGGGACGTCACCCGCCGCGGCGCTCCCGGCCGACATGTTCCCCAACGTCGGGACGCTGCGCCGAGCCTGGAACGAGCACGAGAACAAGGTGCGGGCGTTCGTGGACGGCTTAGGCGAGGAGGGCTTGAACCGCGTGATCGATTACCAGCTGCTGAGCGGCCAGCCCGGTTCGTCGAAGGTCTGGCACATGGTGCAGCATGTGGTGAACCACGCCAGCTACCACCGCGGCCAGGTGACGACCATGCTCCGGCAGGTGGGCGCCGCGCCGCCCAAGAGCATGGACCTGATCAGGTTCTATCGTGAGCGCGACGGCTGACCACGACGTCCCCATGGTCCGCCGCTGCGAGCCGGCGGACTTCGCGAGTGTCCTCGCCGTCATCAACGACGGCGCCAGGGCCTATAAAGGCAAGATCCCCGCTGACTGCTGGAAGGAACCCTACATGCCCGCCGCCGAGCTGCAAGAGGAGCTGGCGGCGGGCGTCGTGTTCTCTGCCTGCACCCAGGGCCAGGAGATCGTCGCGGTGATGGGCCTACAGGACGTGGCCGACGTGACCCTCATCCGCCACGCCTACACCCGGACCACGCACCAGCACCACGGTTACGGCTCGGCGTTGCTGGAGCAGCTTCGCGCGCAGACCCAGCGGCCCATCCTCATTGGCACCTGGAAAGCGGCGACCTGGGCGGTGCGGTTCTATGAGCGACATGGCTTCCGCCTGGTGTCCGAGGCCGAGAAGCGCGTGCTGCTCCGGCGCTACTGGACCGTGCCGGGGCGCCAGATCCAGGAATCCGTGGTCCTGGTCGATGATCGGTGGCGCGCCAGGGCCTAGGGCCATCACGGGCCCGGGCGATTCGCGGTGCCCGGCGGGCGCATCCGATATTCTTGCGGCGGCTCGGCCCCCATGAGGTGCCTGACGAAGTAGTCCCACCGCCGCCGCACCATGTACGGCTCGTTCCCGAACCCGTGCCGCCGGTTGGGGAACAGGATGAAATCGAAATCCTTGTTGTGGCGGATCAGCTCGTTCACCACCAGCAAGGTGCTGTAGTACGGCACGTTGTCGTCCATGGTGCCGTGCGCGATCAGGAGCTTCCCGCGCAGGTTCTTGGCCAGGAGCTGATTGGCCTGGTTGTCGTAGTTGGTGGTGCTATCGGTGAGCTGCTTCAACAGCCCCTGCCACTTCTCCGCCCAGTCGTCCTCGTAATTCCGGTTGTCGTGATTGCCGGCCTGTGAGACCGCCACCTTGAAGAACTCGGGATAGCGGAGAATCGCGTCCGCCGAGGAGAACCCGCCGCCGGAATGGCCATAGATCCCGGCGCGCTCGAGGTCGATCCACGGGTGCCGCGAAGCCAGCTCCTTCATCCCGGCGATCTGATCGGGCAACCCGTTGTCGCCCATGTTGCCGTAGTACGCCGCATGGAACGACTTGGAGCGCATCGGCGTGCCCATGCCATCTATCTGGACCACGACGAACCCCAGCTCGGCCAGGGCCCGCGCGTCGCCCCGCGCCGCCGAGAAGCTCCGGCTACCGATGCTCCCGCTCTGCGGGCCGGGATAATGGTGGTTGATGATGGGGTATCGCTTCGTGGAGTCGAACCCGGTGGGCCGGTACATCAGACCGTAGAGATCGGTCCGGCCGTCCCGCGCCTTCACCGTGAACGGCGTGGGCGGCGTCCAGCCGGTGGCCAGCAATCGGGAAATGTCCGCTTTCTCCAGCGGCACGACCGCCCGACCGTTGGGATCTCGCAGCACCGTGACCGGAGGTACGTCCGGCCGCGAGTAGCTGTCCACGAAAAATCGGCCCGAGGGAGACCACGTCACGTCGTGGTTCGCGTCCTCCGGCGTAAGCAGCGTCAAGCGGCTGCCGTCCATGCGCACACTGTAGAGCTTCCGGAAATACGGATCGCCCGCCTCGCGTCCCGCGCCAAGGAAATAGATGGTGTGGGCCCGCTCGTCTATCCGCAGCACCTGGAGCACGTTCCAGGCGCCGCGGGTGATCTGGTGTTTCAGTTGTCCGGTGGTGAGGTCGTACAGGTACAGATGACCCCAATCGTCGCGCTGGGAGAACCACAGGATCTCGTTGGACGCCGGCAACGCGTGCCAGTTGACCCGGCCATTGCCGGACTCGAAGAAGGTCTCCACCGTCTCTTGCAGGATGTCCCGCACCGCGCCGGTGGCCGCATCCGCCACGCGGAGCTGCTCGCGCTGGTGGTCGCGCGAGGTGGAAAGGAAGAACAGCTGGGACCCATCAGGGCTCCACTCGACGTCGGCCCACTGGCCGCCGCACACCACGTGATCGCACAGGCTGGAGCGGTGCGGGTCCGGCGGCATCTGGAGGCGGATCACGCGCCCGGCACCTACGTCAATGATCACCCGATGGATGGTGAAGATCGCGCTGTCGCCGGGGAGCGGGTATTTCCAGGCCTCCAGCACGGGATGCCCCACCCGGGTTTCCACCAGATACATCTCACCCACCGCGCGGCCGTCGTGCTGGAACGTGGCGATCTTCTGGGACTCGGGTGACCAGACCACCACCGGCATGTCGCTCTTCACCCAGCCCGCGTTGTTGGTGGCGTAGCCAAAGTCCTCGATACCGTCCGTGGTGAGCTGTTTCTCCGCGCCGGTCGAAAGGTCGCGGACCCAGAGGTTGTAGTCCCGAACGAACGCGGCGCGCTTGCCGTCCGGCGAGACCACGGCGTTCCGGCGCCCGTCGTCGCCGCGGCGAGCCTCGCCGGTGCATCGCGTGCCCTGCACGTCGCAGGTCCAGCGGCGGCCGCGGGCGTCAAACGAGATCGACCGTCCGTCGCTCGAGAGCTCGAACTGGGTGAAGGGCAGGTTGAACGCGCCGTAGCTGGTGTCCGCCGCGCGGGAGAGCGCCGCGGCCAGTCGCTCGTGGTCGAATGCCCGCGCGCGGGTCCTTCTCGCCGGATCCACCAGGACAAACTCGGCGCCCTCGGGGATGGTGTTCCGGTACCAGAAGCGATCGCCCGGGAGCCATGAGGGTCGCACGGGAGCGCCGAACACCAGGGGATTGGTGTTGTAGCCCATGAACTGCTCGGCCCGGGCGTAGTCCTGGGCGGTGAGGGCGCGAGGCGCCTGGGCGAGAGAGGGTTGGGCGAGGACGGTGGCAAGCAGGAGCGCGCTGGGTCGCATGGAAGTGTCCGGAAGTGGGCCTGCGGCAATATGCTGACTTGACACTCCGGCTCAAGATGCTAAAATTTTAGCACCGATGCCACATTCAGCACACTACAGGTAGCGCTCCCGCAGGA
>JACPAP010000271.1 GCA_016180765.1 Gemmatimonadota bacterium | reverse complement strand
ATACTCAACGTCTACGTCGTACAGCACCTCGAGATGGTCCGCCACGAAACCAATGGGGCAGATGAGCAGACGTCGGTTCCCGGCGGAGACCAGTCGCTCCAGCACCGCTCCGGCGTCCGGCCCGAGCCAGGGCTGGTGGGAGCGTCCGGCGCTCTGGAAGGCGAACTCATGCGGGTGGTGCCCGCCCAACCGCGTCATTACGCCGGCCATGCTGGCGCGGAGCTGTTCGGGGTACGGATCCCCGTCGGCCAGGATGCGCTGCGGCAGGGAGTGCGCCGTGAAGATGATCGGCACTTGATCCTGCACCTGGTGTGGGAAACGCTGGAGCGCCGCGCGCACGCGGTCGGCCACCGCGTCGAGGAACCGTGGGTGGTCGAACCAGTGGGAGACAAAGTAGACGTCGATCGGTCCGCGCGCTTGGTCCACCTGCTGCTGGTAGGCGCCGATGCTCAGGCGCGAGTAGTGGGGCGCCATGGCCACCACGACGGCGCGACAGACCCCGCAGCGGGCGGCCTCGGCGAGGGCGTCCTTGATGTAGGGGTGCCAGTGTCGCATGCCGACGAGCACCGGCCGGTTCTCTAACCGCCGGCTCAGGGCCTCGGCCTGCTCGCGGGTGCGGTCCAGGAGCGGCGACCGCCCGCCGATGGCCGCGTACCGCGCCCGCAGATCCTCGACCATCTCCACGGGCGTGGAGCGGCCGCCCCGCACATCCAGCAGGTAGGGCTCCACGTCTTCGAGGGAGAGCGGGGCGCCGTAGGCGACCAGCAGTACGGCGTACGGCGCGTCAGACACCCGCCGCGCTCCACTCGTGCACCATGTCCACCACGGCCCGCAAGTGCTCCGGATCGGTTTGCTGGAGCACCCCGTGGCCCAGGTTGAACACGTGGCCCGAGCGCCCGGCGGCGCGCCGCAGGATATCCCGCACCTTGGCCTCTAGCGTGGGGACCGGACCGAGCAGCGCAGCGGGATCGAGATTGCCCTGGATGCCGTGCCCCGGCAGGCGACTCCAGGCGACGTCGAGCGAGATCCGCCAGTCCACGCCGATCACGTCCCCGCCGGCCTGGGCCATGAACTCGAGCAACATGGACGTTCCGGTGCCGAAGTGGATCACGGGCACGCCGCCCTCCGCCGCCAGCGAGAGCGCGGTCGCGCTGTGGGGCTGCACGTACTCGCGGTAATCGTCCGGCGACAGGCAACCCACCCAGCTGTCGAACAGCTGCAGGGCCTGGGCGCCGGCCCCGGCCTGGGCGGCGAGGTAGCGCCCCACCAGCGTCGCGAGTCGGTCGAGCAGGGTGTGCCACGCGTCCGGCTCGCTGTACATGAAGCGCTTGGTGGTAACGAAGTCGCGCGTACCCCCGCCTTCAATGGCGTAGCTTGCCAACGTGAACGGTGCGCCCGCGAAGCCGATCAACGGCACCCGCCCGTCGAGCGCCTTGCGGATGGTGCGGACGGCGTCGAGCACATACCCCAGGCCGTCGCTCGGATCCACCTCCGGGAGCCGCGCGACATCGGTCGGACTCCGGACGGGCCGCGCGATCACCGGCCCTTCGCCCTTGGCGAACGAGAGGCCGAGTCCCAGCGGCTCGAACGGCAGCAGGATGTCGGCGAAGAGGATGGCCGCGTCCACGCCCAGGCGCGCCACCGGCTGGAGCGTCACTTCGGCGGCGAGGTCCGACCGCCGGCAGATCTCCAACAGCGAGGCCTTGGCCCGGATGGCGCGGTACTCCGCCAGGTAGCGCCCGGCCTGTCGCATGAACCAGACGGGCGTGTACGGCACAGCCTGGCCGCGGCAGGCTTTGAGGAACGCGCCCTCAGCCGACAAGAATCTGGTCCCCGGCGACCTTCACCCGGTAGGTCTTGAGCGGGGCATTGGGCGGCCCGCCGGCCGGCCGGCCGGTCTCGAGCTCGAAGCGACCGCGGTGCCACGGGCATTCCAGGATGCAGGCGCCGGAATCCACCACCCGTCCTTCACTCAGCGACGCTCGGCCGTGGGTGCAGCGGTCGCTCACCGCGAAATAGGTACCGCCCACGTTGAACAGGGCCACGGCTTCGGTGTCGAGGTACACCCGCTTGCTGGCGCCCGCCGGCAGATCGCTCACCCGGGCCACGGCGGTGAAGCCGTCTCCCTCGGTGGGCCGCGTATCGACCTCGCGCGACGCCGCGGCGCCGCCCAGGGTGTCGAGCACCTCCCACAGGGACATCTGGACGCAGGTGAAGACCGGCACGTCGCGCTCGGTGTAGGCGGACGCTTCGGTTTCGCGCAGCTCCATCACCAGGTCCACGAACGCACCCGGGTCATCGCCCTCGAACGCGACGATGAACTCCTGATCGTCCAGGCCAAAGCTGTACGTGGTGTTGATGCGGATCGACGGATACTTCCGCCCGATCCGCACGTGCTGGTTCATCGCCTCCTGGCGCTGCTCGAAGGGCAGCCCGTACCACTCCCGCTTCTTGATGAACGGGTACACGAACAAGTACCGCGAGTCGGAGGGACTGATCACGGTGCGGTCCTCGCCGTCTGGGAGGGTCGGGAAGTCGTAAATGGACCGCTTGGTGACGCCGAGGTAGCTGTAGGGGGTGGTGAGGTAGCCGCCCAGCTTGGTGGAGAAGATGGCGGTCTCCACGGCCTGGAGCGTGTCCACGTCCTCCGCCACCTGCCACAACATGGCGTCGCAGTCGCCCCGGGTGCCCATGAGGCTGTAGGGGCGAAGCAGCAACTTGCCGTGGAACTGCTTGACCGCGCTGACGAACTGCGCTTTCTGAGCCCGCTGGTCCTCCGCATCCAACTGTCGCCACGCGGGCAGCAGTCTGAGAAACAAGTATCGCACCATCTGCCGGCGTTCACTCGTCATACTCGCGTTTCCCCTACCGCGTGTCGCAAGCACGGTGAGAATCGTTCACCCTACTCACCTCTGCGCCCTCTGCGGTGAATACGTCACGCTGACCCTGATCTCGGTGCTAACGCCCGCCAAAGGCCGCTACCAGCGCCGCGATCAACCCGTCTTCGGTGTACCGTTCCGCCACGGCGGCCACGTCGAGGCCGTGCTCGCGCGCGGCCTGGGCCGTGATCGGCCCGATGCAGACCACCTTCGCGCCGTCGGGGACGGGGCCGCCGGCGAGAAACCCGCGCACGGTGGAGGAACTGGTAAAGGTAACCGCATCCACGGGTCCCAGGTCCGCCCGCGACGTAGACACCTCCGTCGTCCGGTAGGCCGCGATCTCATGGACCACGGCGCCGCGGCGCTCCAGCCCTTCCGCCAGGGCCTCTCGCGCGATGTCCGCCCGCGGGAGCAGGAACCGGAGCCCCCGGACCTCGCCCAGTGCCTCCAGGATCGCCTCGGCCACGAATTCGGCCGGGACCAGGTCCGGCTCGACCCCGCGCGCGTGCAGCGTCGTCGCCGTCGCCGGTCCGATCGCCGCGACCTTGGGTCCGGCGACGGAGCCGGTGCGGCGAAACACCGCCTCCACCCCGCTCCGACTGGTGAAGACGATCCAGTGGTATCCGCCGAGGTTTGCCAGGGCCCGATCCAGCTCGGGGGGGTCGGTGAACTCGATCCGGATCGCGGGAGCCACGATGGGGACCGCTCCCAGGGCGCGGAGCCGGTCGGCGAGGCGGGTCGCGTCCGCTGCCGGACGCGTGATCACGATGCGGCGCCCGGCGAGGGTGGACGTCGGCATGGTTCAATTCTAAGACTCCGGCAAGCTGGCTGGCAGCTACTGCGCTATCGCCGCCTCCGCGATCTCCCCCGCCAGCCGGAGGGAGTCGTTCAGCGCGACGCCCCGATAGCCGTTGCCATGGAGCAGTAGACCTGGGAGCCGCTCCAGCCGGTCGCGGACGGTGCTGAGGCGTTGCAGGTGGCCGAGCGTGTACTGCGGAATGGCCCGCGGATGGCGATAGACCCGGACCAACGAGGGCTCCGCCTCGATGCCCATCGCGATGGCGAGGTCGTAGCGCACCAGGTCCAACAAGGTCTCGTCATCATATCCGGCGGCCTCGGGATCGCGCGCCCCTCCCACCAGCGCACGAAGCAGTACCCGCCCCGCCGGCGCTCGACCCGGGAAGATCGACGACGACCACAGGCAGCCCAGGAGTCGAACCCCTTGTCCCGCGGGGACCAGGAATCCGAAGCCGTCGAGATTCACCCCGCGAAGGTCGGATGCCGCAAACCCCAGGGCGACAGCTGTCACCGGCGCCCAGGGGATGTCCTGCAGTGGCGTCGCGAGATTCGGGTCCGCGTCTTCCAACAGCGCGGCGGCATGCCATGGCGGCGTGGTGACGATGAGGCGGTCGAACACTTCATCCGTCCCCCCGACAGCCACGCGCCACGCCTCCGCGGTCCAACGCGCCTCGCGTGCTTCGGCGCTCAGATGGACCCGCGGGCCCAGCTCGCGCACGAAGGCTTCGATCAGCTCTCGCAGGCCGCCGGCGAAGGAAGTGAGTCGTCCGGCAGGGCCCGCCGGCCCACCTGCCCGACGTCCGGTTCTCCGCGCCTCGCGGCGCGTCGCCATCAGCGCACGGGTCAGCGAGCCGTACCTGCGCTCCATCGCGGCGAGCTCTGGGAAAGCCGCCGGCATGCTCAGCGCCGCGGGATCGCCGGCATGAATTCCCGCCACCATGGCGCCCACCAGCCGCTGAGCCGCTTCACCGCCCATCCGTCGGGTGGCGAAGGCCAGCACGGTTTCATCGTCCTCGGTGCCGGGCGGCTGAAGGGGCTCGGCGAAGACGCGGAGCCGACCGGGCACTGAGAGGATGCCGCTGCGCAGGAACCCCAGGGGGCCGGTGGGGACGGGATGTAGATGGCCCTTGACGTACAGGAACCGGTTGCGCGCGGCGTCGGATGCCGACACCAGGCGGTCGGCCAGCCCCAGCTGGGTGGCGATTTCGATGGTGCGTGGCTCCGAATCCAGGAATCCCTCAGGCCCCTGCTCTACCCGGTACCCATCCGCCACCTCGGTCCAGACGTTACCGCCGGCCCGCGGGGCGCGTTCGTACACGTCCACCTGGACGTCGAGCTCGCGCGCGCGGGCGCGCGAGAAGATTTCCCAGGCGACCGCGAGGCCGGAGGGGCCGGCGCCGATTACGCCGACGCGCACGGCGCCACCTCCCCGCTGGCGGGCGCCTCGAGCGCGCCGGCCACGATGTCGGCCAGCGCGTCCAGGAACCCGGGCTCGTCATTCAGCGAGCGCGTGCGGCGGAAGGTCGTGATGCCGGCGTGCCGTGCCGCATCCGCGAACAGCTGGTCCACCTCGTACAGGGTTTCGATATGGTCCGACACAAACGAGACCGGTACCAGCAGGACGTCGCGCGCGCCGGCTCTGCCGAGTTCCGCGAGGACGCGCTCGGTGCGGGGGTCGAGCCAGCGCACCGGCCCGGTCTGGCTCTGGTAGGCGAGCTGGCGGCAAGCCGGCGCGTCCGGGCCCAACCGCTGGATGACGGCGCTCACCGTCGCCGCCACGTGGGCCGGGTAGGGGTCTCCCTCCTCGACGAACGACAGCGGCAGGCTGTGCGCGCTGAAGAGCAGCACCACACTGCGCCGCCGGTCTTTGGGCCAGGTGTCCAGCGCTTCCCGCACTCGGTGGGTGAGCGCGTCGAGGTACCCTGGGTGGTCGTACCACCGGTCCACCACGCGGAACCGAAAGCGGCGCGAAAGACCGGTGCGATGCAACGCCCGGCGGAGCTCCCGCACGCTGGATCCGGTGGTGGCCGTCGAGTAGTGGGGGTACAAGGTCAGTACCACGACCTCGTGGATGCCGTCGGCTGCCATGGCGCGGAGCGCGTCGTCGCTGGTGGGTTGGGAGTAGCGGAACGCGATGTAAGGCCGGAACCCGCGCCCCAGGCGATCGGCCAGGCGCTGGGCTGTGCCGTCGAGCTGAGCGGCGGTGTACCGGTAGATGGGCGAGCCGCCCCCGATGGACGCGTAATTGCGCTGCACGCTCTTGAGCCGGGCGCGCACGATCAGCCCGGCAAGCAGCTGCTGGCCCACCGCGCCGCCTGGCAGGCGGATGATCTCTCGGTCCGCGAACAGGCGCGTGAGGAAGGGACGGACGTCGTCCAGAGTCCTTGGGCCCCCCAAATTGAGCCCGAGGATCCCCGTGGGCGGATGGGTCATACGGTGCGGGAGAAGGTCGGTGCCTGCCGGCGTTCGGTGTTCGCCAGATGGGCGTCGAAGCACATCGCGACGTTCCGGACGAACCACCGCCCCAGCGGCGTGGCGCTGATGCGCCCCCCGCGGATCTCGACCAGCCCGTCCTCGGCGAGCGGCTGGAGTTTCAGCAGGGCATCGGCGAAGTACGGGCGCGGCGCGATCTGGTCGAGGTCCACGTCAAAGCGGCACATCAGCGACAGGATCACGTCGCCGCGGATCCGGTCGTCCTCGGACAGCAGGTACCCGCGCTCGGTCGGGAGGGTGCCGCCGTCCACGGCGACGTAATAACGCGACAGCTTCTTGTGGTTCTGGGCGTACGCTCCAGCGATGCTTCCGATGGCGGACACGCCGAGACCCACGAGATCGCCGGCGCGCCGGGTGGTGTAACCCATGAAGTTCCGATGGAGCGTGCCGTTCTCCAGCGCCAGCGCCAGCTCGTCGCCGGGCTTGGCGAAGTGGTCCATCCCGATGCCCACGTAGCCCGCGTCCAGGAACACGCTGCGCGCCGCCATGAGCAGTTCGAGCTTTCGCTCGCGTGGCGGCAGCCGGTCGGCGGGTAGCGCGCGCTGGTGGCCCTTGAGCCAGGGCACGTAGGCGAACGAGTAGATCGCCACGCGGTCGGCGCCTAACGCCACCACCTCCCGCGCGGTGGCGGCAAAAGACTCGACCCGTTGGCCCGGGAGCCCGTAGATGAGGTCGAGGTTGATGCCGTCCGCGAACCCCAGGCGCCGTGCCGCGGTGACCAGCTCCACGGTTTGCTCCAGGGGCTGGATGCGACCGATGAGCTCCTGCACCTCGGGGTCCAGGTCCTGTACCCCGGCGGAGAGGCGGTTGAATCCCATGGCGCTCAGCGCTCCCAGGTGCGCGATGGTGGTCACCCGGGGATCCACCTCCACCGCGATCTCCGCTCCCGGCTCTAATTGGAACAGTGAGGCGAAGTGCCCGAACAATTCAGTGATCTGTTCCGGTGTGAGATAGGTGGGCGTCCCACCGCCCCACTGGTATTGCGTCACCCGTCGGCGATCGCCCAACCGGCGCGCCACCATCTCGGTCTCGCGCTTCAGGCGGCGGAGGTAGGGCTCCGAGACTTTCTTCCCGTGGGGCGACACGATCGCGTGGCAGCCGCAGAAGCCGCAGCGGTGTGCGCAGAACGGCAGGTGGGTGTAGAATGCCAGCGGCTGCCGCTCGCGCGCCGCGGCGGCGGCCAAGTGCCGTTGGTAGTCCGCCGGCCCGAACCCGTCGTGAAAGTCCACGGCCGTGGGATACGACGTATAGCGCGGGCCGGGGCGGTCGTACCGAGCCAGGAGCTCCGGCGTGATCTCCGTCGCAGTCAGGGCGAGCACGACGGTATGTGTACGCGCAGGCTGCTAAAGTCCGGCCTGGGACGAACCTGAAGGATCCTTTATCGATGGCTTTCGAAAACCCGTCGCCCGGCGCGGTGGTGCGGGGCTTCCTGGCCGCTGCGACGCTGGTGTTCGCCCTGGCCGGTTTCCTGGGAGACGATGCGCGCTGGTTTGCCGCGTCCGGCGCCTTCGGTGCGATGTGGGTGGGTTGGGACTTTCTGACCGCCCAGCTCTTTGATCCCCTGGGCTCCTGGTTTTCGCGACTCTGGGCCGGCGGCGCCGGCGCCGGGCGCGATGCCGCCAACCTCCGGCCCACGCTGGACGACACGGTGCGGCTGCTGGAGAGTCATCTCCGGCCGGGCGTGGCGCGCTCGGTGGTGGTGCAAGCCGCGATTCGGCTGGAGGAGATCTACCGGACGATCAAGGACGATCCGGTGCGGGCGCGCGAGGTCATTGCCCGCGCGCGGGAGCTGGTGCCCGACGCGGACGAGCTCAAGCGGTACAAGTAGCGGTCTTGCGGGGCTTCGCGCGTCGGTGGCGTCCCTCCGACGCTGTGGTGCTACCGCCAGCGGCTATCACGTCCACAGCCAGGGGACCAACGCGTCGTCGGGACGCACCGACGCGCTACGCCACCGCCATCGCTGCGCCCCTCCTCACCGCTCGCCCGGGATCAACAGCAACTTCCCCGTCGTCTTGCGACCTTCCAAGTCCCGGTGCGCGTCTGCCGCGCGGCCCAGCGGGTAGCGAGCATGAATGCGGAGTGTGAGCTTCCCCGCAGCGATCCAGCCGTATAACTCGGTCGCGCGGGCCAGCAGCTCCTCACGCGTGGTGATGTAGTGGACCAGGCTGGGCCGCGTGAAGAACAGCGAGCCCTTCTGGTTGAGCACCTGCGGGTCGAACGGTGGCACCGGCCCGCTCGATTGGCCAAACAGCACCAGCAGGCCGCGGCGCGCCAGGCAGTTCAGGCTCTTTTCGAACGTGGTCCGGCCCACCGAGTCGTAGACCACCTGCACGCCGCGATTCTCCGTGAGCCGCTTCACGTCCGCCTCGAAGTCCTGCTCGGTGTATCGGATCACGTGGTCGGCGCCGGCCTCGCGAGCCAGCCTGGCCTTCTCGTCGGTCGACACCGTGCCGATCACCCGGGCGCCGCGAAGCTTCGCGATCTGGGTGAGCAGCAATCCCACGCCTCCCGCGGCGGCGTGGACCAGACACGTGTCTCCCGGCCCGAGGGGGTACGTGGCGCAGGCGAGGTAGTGGGCCGTCATGCCCTGGAGCATCGTGGCGGCGGCCTGCTCCAGACTCAACCCGTTCGGGACGCTCACCAGCCGATCGGCGGGCGCCACCACGTAGTCCGCGTATGAACCCGGGATCCCAGTCCAGGCCACGCGATCGCCGGGACGCACGGCGGTCACGTCGGATCCTGTGGCGGTGACGGTCCCGGCGCCCTCCTGGCCGAGCGTCGCCGGCAACGGGAGCCGGTAGAGGCCGCTCCGGTGGTACGTGTCGATGTAATTGACCCCGGCCGCTTCCACGCGGATCGCGGCCTGCCCTGGGCCAGGCGCGGGCTGGGGCACATCTTCGTGGCGCAGAACTTCGGGGCCGCCGGTGGTGTGGATGCGGACTGCTTTCATTGCTTCGGGAAGGGGAGACGTCGAACGGGAAACGGGAAAGGGGAAACGGGAAGCGTGGTTCCGCGGTGTGGCCGTTTCCCGTTTCCCGGGTTAAAACGTCGCCGTCACTCCCCCCAGCACCCGCCGCCCGATGATCGAACCGCCCCACATCTGGTGGCGTTGCTGGTCCAGGACGTGGGTCGCGATCAGGTTGACCCGGACGCAGTTGTTGATCCGGTAGCTCGCGTTCGCGTCGAGCGTCTGGCTGGCCGGCACCGGACCGGCGAACACCCCCGTGTTCCAGGCGTAGCTGTCCACGAACCGGGCGCGCACGCCAAGCTCCAGCCCCTGAACGCCACGGTACGAAGCCTCGAGGGTGCCCTTGTGCCTGGGGGCATTGGGGATCAACACGTCGCCGGTGAGCGAGTCTTTGACGGTGAAATCGAAGAAGGTGTAGTTCCCGCCCAGGCGGATCTCGTCGGTCACCGCGATCGAGGCGCCGATCTCGACCCCCTTTTCGTCCACCTTCCCGGCGTTTCCGTACGAGACCACGATGGCGGTGGAGCCGTCCGCCAACCTGGTCAGCGCGTTGGCGGCGAGCGTCTGGCCAGCTGCGTTGAGCTGGTCGCGGACGGCCTGCTCCAGCGCCGGCCGGAACTGGGGGGGAACCTGGGTCGGCGAGGTCCACGGCACGTATTGCGAGTTCACCTGGGGCGCTGGCAGGAGATCGGTCACGAAGTCCGTGAGCCGGTTGAAGAAGCCGTCCACCGTGACGAACACCCGCCGGCCAAGCTGACCTTTGTAGCCCAGCTCGTAGGCGGTCACTTTCTCGACGTCGAGCGCCGGATTGCCGCGGGCCCAGATCGGCACCGCCGCCGACACCGTGAACAAAGTACCGTTGGGCACGCCGGCCAACGCGGGCCCAAGGGGGGAGGCGCGGAGCCCGGCCTCCAGCGCCGAAAAGTTCGCGGGAGCGCCCGCCGGCACCCGCAGGAAGAACTCCGAGTAATTCGGAGTTTGGAAAGCGCGGTTGACGGTGAACCGGACCGAGTGCTCGTCGGTTGGGCTCACCACGATGGCGCCCTTGGGCGAGAACTGGCCTTCAAACAAGTTGCTCTCGTCGTACCGGGCGGCGGCCACCAAGCGCACCTGCGGCACCACGTGGTACTCGGCCTGCCCGTACCCTGAGTAGTAGCTATCGCTCCGGTCGTCGTCGGCAGCGTCCATCAGCGTCAGCTGGGTGTTCACCTGGTAGTTTCGGGCGGACGCGCCCAACACGATGGTGGCCTGGTCCTGCATGAACGACCGGTTGTACTGCGCCTCCCCGTGGAAGATGCCGGACTTCTCCTCGAGCGCGAGGCCGGAGTTGAGGGAGTACTGCGGCTCCAGCGAGCGGCGGCCCGAGTACCAGGCCATGACGTTGTAGTTAGGGTGCGCCCAGGCGACCCGGGTCCAGGGGCGGATCGCCTTGGTGACCTGCACCCGACCGATGCCGGTGACGAACAACTCGTTCTGCACCTGCGTGGCCCCGCCCTCGATGGTGGTGACCGCACCGTTGGCAGCGTAATAGTCGAAACGCCCGGTGCCGTACAGGTTCTGGATGGGATCGCGATCGCCGGTGGCTTCTCCCGGGACCCCGGCGCCGCCGGGCTTGGTTTGTCCGTTCAATGCCCGGATCTCGAAGCTCGCCGTCGGGCCGATCGTGGTGTCGGTGGCCTCGCGGTACTCGTCGGCCAGGTCGTTGAGATTGGTCCGCGAGCGCGACCAGGTGTCGCTTTGCGAATAGCCGGCGTTGAGCTTATAGCCGAACCGGCCGGCGCCGAGCACGCCCGCGTGGCTCACGTCGCCGCGGAAGGTGCTCAACTCGCCGCCGCTCAAGGACACTTTGGTGCCCTTCGCTTCCCGCGCCGTAGGTGTGGTGACGCTCATGACGCCGCTGAACGCGTTGGCGCCGTACAGGGCCGAGCCCGGCCCCCGCACCATCTCGATGCGTCCCGCTTCTTCCAGCCCGCCCAGGTTGGCGCCCCATTCCTGGGCGCCGAGGAACGCCACCGCGAGATCGCGCCCGTCCTGAAGCACCAACACGCGGCGGTTGAGCGTGGTGTTGAACCCACGCGCGTTCACGTTGAAGTCGGTGACGCCGTTCTGGACCAAGTCCACGCCCGGCACGGCGGCTAAGGCCCGTGGCACCTGTCCGGTCATGGCGGCGGCCTGGACCGCGGGGATGTCCACGATGGAGATCGCCGCGGGCGCGTCCACCACCCGCTCCGGCGCGCGGGAGGCGGTGGAGACGATGACCTCGCTCAGGAGCACGGCTTGCATTTCGAGCACCGCGTCCGCGGTGACCGTGCCACCCGCCGTGACCGTGACCTGCGCTTCTTTGGGCTGATACCCTGGCCACCGGAACGTGAGCGTCTGCTGGCCCGCCGGCACGCGCTCCAGGGTGTAGCGGCCATCGTTGCCGGTCACCGTGGTGGCCCGAGTGGACTGCACCGTGACGCTGACGCCGCTCACGGGATTGCCGTCACTGGCACGCGTGACTCGGCCGCTCACGGTGCCGGTGCCCTGGGCAGGCAGCAGCGCCGGAGCCGCCAGCAGCAGCATCCCTGCCAGGCCAACGAACCTGGTGCTCATGGATAGCCCCTCCGAATAGGTTCGCATTCCGCAGGCAAAACGATCGGTTCCCACCCCAGGCCCGAAGCTCGCCAATAACGCACTTGTCAGGCTCTTCGCGCGAGGGGGCCTGAGGCTCTGGTCTGCTTGACTTCCGGCTCCCGCGAGGTCTATACTCGCGGCGCCAGGCTTACCTGCCGGAGGCTCCTATGAGGCTCGGCCCGCTGCGCGCAGGCGCGATGCTGACCATCCTGCTCACGCTGGCATTGCCCGCGCTGGCGCAGGATATCGGTGAGATCACGGTCGACATCATCGAACGGTTCTTGAAGGCCTACACGGCCGAGCAGGGAGAGCAAGAGAATACCGAAACCCAACGGGAAGAATTGACCGAGAAGATCCGCGCGTTCAATGCCTGTGCCGAAGGCTGGCGGGCCGCCGGCAACGTCATCGGTGGCGGCGTCGCCGGGATTGCCGCCAGGGCGGCGTTGAAGGCGAAGTGTGGGGCCACCAGCGATGAGGGCTGGCGGAAGGAGCTCGCGAAGCTCGACGAGAACCCGGAGAAGGCCGCGAACGCGGCCGGGAAGTTCAAGGGTGGACAGTACGGGCTGGTCAAGGACCGCATCGTCGGGTTCCTGGCGGGTGCGTCCGGCTACTCCGACAGCGAGAAAGCGGCGCTGAATGGCCGTAAGGCCGAGCTCAACCGTCTGCTCGCGCGGGAAGTCGCGGCGGCGCGGCCGGCCTACGCTACAGCAGGGGGTGGCGGAGAGCGCGGCGGACGCGGCCGCCGGGGCGGGGTACGTCCCAACGTGTGGACCGCCGACCTGACCTGGGAGTACATCGGCGACCTCTTCGGAATGCTCTATCTCTCCGGCGCCAACATGTTCGAGGCTGAGTACAAGTCGGGCGAATGGACGCAATGGGAGATCAAGCAGTCGTGCGAGCCCGACCAGCGCAGCCTGGTCGAGCGTGCCTTCCTGGGCGCCGATCCGGAGGCTTCGACGCATTCCGAATGGTGGCGCGTGCGGTCGATCGATTCCTACAAGGAAACGGACAGCGAGGGGAAGGACGTGGAGCGCGCCGACACCGCGCTGATCGAGGCGCTCTTCAAGTGGGACGAGCAGAACGTCCAGGCCGCCAAGGAAGCCGAGAGCGCGGCCGCCCAGGCCCAGAGCCGCCAGGAGCGCGAGGCGCAACAGTATGCGGCGCGAATATACCGTGCCATGCGTGAGCTGGTGCGTGCACGCGGCCGCATGCCCGGCGAGAAGGAAGGCAACGCCGTCGGCACACCCAGCCTGACGACGCCGGCGGGGACCTTCGCCACCCGCCATATCCGCTTCCGGGCCAACGACGGGGGCACGCTGGAATGGTGGCTCTCGGAGCAGGTCCCCGGTGGCCAGGCCAAGTTCGTTCACACGGAGCCGGCCGCCGAAGCGGAAGCGGAGCCCGCGGAGGAAGGGAAGCAGGCCTGCACCGTCAACCTGACCACGATGGAGCTGATCGCCAAGGGCACCGGCGCCAAGAGCGAGCTGGGCGTGAAGTGACGCCGGCGGTCCCGGCGCTGCTGCTGGATGAAGGGCCCGCGCATCGGCGGGCCCTTTTGGCGCTCCGCCACCGGCGGGTCGCCGGCGTTGTAGCGGTCGCGCAGTGGATCGGGCTCCCACCTCTCCTGCGGACCCGCTAAGTTCTTCTCGCACATAGTCCGGCCAGGTAGCTCAGTTGGTAGAGCAGCGGACTGAAAATCCGCGTGTCGGCAGTTCGATTCTGCCCCTGGCCATGCCCGCAGGCCGCTTTTCTGAGCGGCCTGCGTCGTTCTAGGCCTCGCCGCGGCCCCAGGCCCCCTGCTTCTGAACAAGTTTTCATGCTGACCGGTCTCCCGTTTCATTGCTGGCGGTCTAGGCTGGGCAGTCCACACTCGCGCCGGGAGACCAGAACCTATGCCCAGCACATCGAAACAAGCGTCCAAGACAAGAGGCCCATCCAAGAAGCCCGGCCGCCCAAAGACGCGCGCAGCGCCCGCCGAAGATCAGGTGCGCTCGCTCGCCTATCAGATCTTCCAGGCGCGCGGCGCCACGCCGGGTCACGAGCTGGAGGATTGGCTCCAGGCGGAACGCGAGTTGCGCGGGGAAGCGCAATGAAGCGCCATCGGAAGGCGCCCCCGAAGGGTCGCGGCGTTCCCCGGATCTCGGAGCAACATCAGGAGCTGCGACACGCGCTCGAGCTGATCGACGCGACCGAGGACCTCACGCGTCTGGTGCCGCTGCTCCAGGGTCTGCGCGGCGACCTCGCCGCGCATTTCGCCGACGAAGAGGGCGAGGACGGGCTGGCCCAGGCGGTGGGCCCAGCCGCGCCGCACCATCTGCGGCGGCTGGAGGCCTTGCTGGCCGAGCACGCGCAGCTGCTCGCAAGCCTGGACGACGTGATCGAACGGGGAGATGCGCTGCTGGATGGTTCCGTGAAACAGGTCGTGGACGACGCCCGCGCTCTCACGCGGCGCCTGGCACGTCACGAGGCCGCCGAGACGGCGCTCCTCACAGATGCGGTGTACTCGGATATCGGCGGCGGGTAGGGCGGCGGGCCAGCTTCAGGGCTTGGGCTGCTGCATCACCAGGTTGCGGCCGCAGCCGTGACAACGGACCAACCAGACCCCCCCGTCTCCCTTCCCGACGGGTGCCTCCCCAACGGTTGCCTCCAGTGGGAAGCCGCACTGCGGGCATTCCGACGGCTTGCCCGACAGAATCATCTGCCGGATCCGCGCGGCATCGTCCAGCGAGAACCCCGCGCTGCGTCGCGCGGAGACTGACACCCTGGGCACCCGAGTCACCCCCTAATCATGGAGCGGGCCCGAGGGGCCCGCAAGAGCGCCATTGGCTCCAGCATCATCGCACCTCGATCGTGAGGATCTTGTGAAGCCGGCGTGGGAAAGCCTTATGAAGTGCCCTTCCTCACAGTCTCAAACCAGGTTGACTCGGTACTGTGCTTCTTGGAAGTCCGGAGCGCCGCACTCTTCGGGGGTCGCCATGCTGCGGACCAGACGACGATCAGCCGCCAAGACGACGGTGCGTGCACCTCGGGTGGACGCGTCGGCGCTCACGGTCGTGCACGTCGCGGCCGAGTACTGGCCGGTGGCGCAGATCGGGGGATTGGCGGAGGCGGTCCACGGTCTGGCCGCGCATCAGCAGCGCGCGGGTGCGCGCGTCATGGCGATCGTGCCGTTCTACCGAGGAGTCCGCCAGGCGGGTCTGTCGCTCGAGGGCGTAGGCCGGCCGTGGCCCGTGCGGGTGGGGAAGCGGGACGAACAGGTCCGGGTGCATCGGTGGGCGAGGGCCGGCGAGCCGGACGTGCTGTTCGTGGATCACCCGCCGTCGTTCGATCGGCTCGGCGTGTATGGTGAAGGCGGCGCCGATTACCCGGACAACGCGCAACGCTTCGCGTTGTTCTCCCTGGCGGCCTTGCGCCTTCTGCCCGAGGTCGCGCCCGGACCGCTGGTGCTTCACGCGCACGATTGGCACGCGGCGCTGGTCCTGGTGTACCTGCGCACGCTTTACGAGGGCGTCGCCCCCTATAGTCGTATGTGCGCCGTGCTCTCGGTGCATAACGCCGGCTACCAGGGTCACTTCCCGCCCGAGTCGGTGCCGGCCGTCGGGCTCCCCGCCGAGACCTATGACTGGCGCCGGCTGGAGTGGTACGGGCGCGCCAACTGGCTGAAAGGCGGAATGTCGTACGCCGACGCCGTGGTCACGGTGAGCCCGACGCACGCGGCCGAGCTGCGCACGCCGGTCGGGGGCTTCGGTCTGCACGAGGCGTTCGTCGGGCTGGGCGACCGGTTTGTGGGCATCCTGAACGGTATCGACTGCGACGCTTGGAATCCTGCTACGGACGCGCTGATCGCCCACCGATTTTCGGCGGCGGATCTCGCGGGGAAGGGCCCATGCAAGGCGGCGCTGCAGCAGGAGCTTGGCCTGACGGTCGACCCGCACATCCCGCTGGCGGTGATGAGCGCGCGGCTGGTGGCGCAGAAGGGGTTCGATCTGGTGCTCGCCGGGCTGGTGGCGCGGTTCCCGGACGTGCAGTTCGCGTTCCTGGGCCAGGGCGAGGAGCGTTACCAAGCCGGTGTGGGCGCGCTGGCCCAGCGGTTCCCGGCTCGCGTGGTGCTGGAGCGGAACTTCCACGACGCGCTGGAGCACCGGTTGCTCGCGGGGGCGGACATCCTGCTGATGCCCTCGCTGTACGAGCCATGCGGCCTGACCCAAATGCGGGCGCAGCGGTACGGCGTCCTCCCCGTGGCGCGGCGCGTCGGCGGCCTCGCGGACACGATTGAGCACGAGCGCACCGGGTTCTTGTTCGAGGAAAACTCGCTCGACGCCTTCGAGGGAGCCCTGCGGCGGGCGCTCGAGGTGTATCGGGATCCGCGGGAATGGGAGATTCGGGTCCGCCGCGCCATGCGGCGGGACTTCAGCTGGACGGGCTCGGTGTCCCAGTACCTGGACCTCTATCGCCGAACGCTGGACAGCGTGTCGGTCTGCGCCCCCCGGAAACCGTCTCGTCGCGCGGCGAGGCGGCGGCAGCTCCCGCACGTCGCTCAGGCAACTCCGGCCGTCTGACCCGCGGCACAACTCGGCCATCGTTCACCGCGGAGCACGCAGAGACCGCAGAGGTCATGGCGGTTTTCACCGCAGAGCGCGCAGAGGGCGCAGAGCACGCAGACATGTGGAAGAATGTGCCTTACACATCAAGCATGATCTCTGCGGTCTCTGTGATCTCTGTGGTGAAATACGTTTCTGTAATCACGATCCTCGTAGGGGCCGTGGCATAGGGCACGGTACTAGTCGAATCGCCGGCCGGGCGTTTTACTTAGGCGGTATGACCAGCCCGGCTGACTTCCCCCACCTGCCCGAGCGCATCGCGGGACTGGCGGGGGTCGCGACCAACCTGCTGTGGAGCTGGAACCGCGAGGCGCGGGCGCTGTTCCGCGCCGTGGACCCCATCCTCTGGCACGGCACGCGACACAATCCGGTGGCCCTGCTCCAGCACGTGGACCCCGCACGACTGGCCGCGTGCGCCCAGGATCCCGGTTTCCTGCGCCGCTACGACGCGGCGCAAGAGGCGTTCGCGCGCCACCTCGGGTCCACCGACACCTGGATGGCCACGCGCTATCCGGAGTTCGCCCGCCGGCCGGTGGCCTACTTCTCCGCCGAGTTCGCGCTGCACAACTCCATCCCGATCTACTCGGGCGGGCTGGGCGTGTTGGCCGGCGACTTCTGCAAGGCGGCGTCCGACCTGGGCGTGCCCATGGTGGGCGTGGGGTTGCTCTACACGCGAGGGTACTTCGACCAGCACGTGCGCAATGACGGCCTGCAGGAAGACACCGAGGAGAAGCTGGACCCCGGCGATACGCCGCTGGCGCCGGTCCTGGGAGCCAACGGCGAGCCGTTCCTCACCACGGTGGAGAGCTTTGGGCGGGTGGTGCGCGTGGGCGCCTGGTGCATCCAGGTGGGGCGCGTCCAGGTATACCTGCTGGACACCGATCTCGAAGGCAACGACCCCGCGGACCGCCAGCTCTCCCACAGGCTGTACGCGGGCGGCCCGGATCTGCGACTGCGGCAGGAATGGGTGCTCGGTGTCGCTGGGGTGCGCGCGCTCCGGGCCGTTGGGATCGAGCCCGCCGTCTGGCATGCCAACGAAGGCCATGCCGCGTTCATGTACCTGGAGCGCTTGCGCGAGCTGGTGCAATGCGGTGTACCGTTCGCGGAAGCAGTGCACCGGGTCCGCGCCTCCAGCGTGTTCACCACCCACACGCCGGTGCC